>JBOGLL010000092.1:0-15576 GCA_050746065.1 Terriglobales bacterium
TACATCTGGATCCGCGGCACGCTGCCGCGCTTCCGTTATGACCAGTTGATGGCCTTCGGATGGAAGGTGCTGTTGCCGCTGGCCATCGCCAACGTGATGCTGACCGCGCTGGTAGTGGCACTGAGGAGCTCCTAGGGATGCTGCACCAGGTCCTTTTTTTCGTGTTTGCGGCCGTTTGCGTGGCAGGCGCGGTGAACCTGCTGGCGCAGCGGCATCCCATCAACAGCGCGCTGTCGCTGATCGTGGAGATGGTGACGCTGTCGGTGCTCTACCTGCTGCTGGGCGCCGAGTTCGTGGCCGCGGTACAGGTCATTGTGTACGCCGGCGCCATCATGGTGTTGTTCGTGTTCGTCATCATGCTGCTCAATGCAGGAGAAGAAGAACTCACCTCGGGCAGCCGCGTGGCGGCGATTCTCGGATATCCGGCCGTGGTGGTGTTCGCGGCGCTGATGATCTGGGTTGTGACCGGACCGAGTCTCAGCCAAAAAGGCGTGCGGCTGGGAGAATTCCTCGGATCCACGGAAGCCGTGGCGCGCCTGCTCTTCCGCGATTTCCTGCTGCCGTTTGAAGTGACGTCGGTATTGATTCTGATCGCCATCATGGGCGCGGTGGTCCTGGCCCGCAAGGAGGGCTGATGGTACCCATCTCGTATTACCTGGTGCTGAGCGCGGTGCTGTTCTCGCTGGGCGTGCTGGGGTTCCTGCTCAAGCGCAACATCATCACGCTGTTCATGTCGATTGAATTGATGCTGAACGCGGTAAACCTGTCGTTCGTTGCCTTCGCCACGAAATGGCAGGCGCTGAGCGGGCACGTATTCGTGTTCTTCGTGATGGTGGTAGCGGCGGCGGAGGCCGCGGTGGGGCTGGCCATCATCATCGCTGTCTTCCGCACCCGGCAGACCCTGAACGCAGACCAGGTGAACCTGCTGAAGCTATGAACCTGTGGCTCATCCCGCTGCTGCCGCTCACCGGGGCCGCCATCAACGGCCTGATGGGGAAGAACTTCTCCCGGCGCACGGTGAGCGCGATCGCGCTGCTCTTCAGCGGATCTGCGTTCGCATGGTCGCTCGTCGTCGCGTCGAAGTTCTCCGGCCCTGCCTCAGAATCCGTAGCGGCCTGGGTCCAGGCCGGGGCCTTCCGCGTCAACTTCGGGTTCTACCTCGACCAGCTCTCGCTGGTGATGATCCTGGTGGTCACCGGCGTGGGCTTCCTGATCCACGTCTATTCCGTCGGATACATGGCCGAGGACAAGGGCTACTACCGCTTCTTTTCCTATCTGAACCTGTTCATGTTCTTCATGCTCACGCTGGTGTTGGCCGATAACTACCTGCTGATGTTCGTCGGGTGGGAAGGCGTGGGCCTGGCGTCGTATCTGCTGATCGGGTTCTGGTTCACGCGCGACTCGGCCGCTGCCGCCGGCAAGAAGGCCTTCATCGTGAACCGCATTGGCGACTTCGGATTTCTCATCGGCATACTCCTGATGGTGAAAACCTTCGGGTCGCTGGAGTTTGCGGAAGTCTTCCCCGCGGTGTCGCGCTACGCGCCCGAGACAACCGCCGGCGTCCTGACCGCCATCGCCCTGCTGCTGATGATGGGCGCGGCCGGCAAGTCGGCACAGGTGCCGTTGTACGTCTGGTTACCGGACGCCATGGAAGGTCCCACCCCGGTTTCGGCACTCATCCACGCGGCCACGATGGTGACGGCAGGGGTCTACATGGTGGCGCGCTCGAGCGCCATCTTCAGCCGCGCGCCCGAGGCGCTGACGGTGGTGGCGGTGATCGGATGCGTCACCGCCCTGATGGCCGCCACCATCGGCGTGGCGCAGACTGACATCAAGCGCGTGCTGGCCTACTCCACCGTGTCGCAGCTGGGATACATGTTCCTGGCCTGCGGCGTGGCTGCGTACTCGGCCAGCATCTTTCATCTCATGACGCATGCGTTCTTCAAGGCGCTGCTCTTCCTGGGCGCGGGCAGCGTGATCCATGCGCTGAGCGGCGAGCAGGACATACGCCACATGGGCGGCCTGCGCCAGAAGATTCCCTGGACGTTCGCAGTGATGACCGTCGCCACGTTCACCAACGCCGGTTTGCCCCCGCTAGCCGGCTTCTTCAGCAAGGACGAGATCCTGTGGAAGGCGTATAGCAGCCCGCACGGGCATCCGGCGTTCTGGATGATCGGGATCATCACGGCGGCGCTGACTTCGTTTTATATGTTCCGGCTGTGGTTCCTCACCTTCTTCGGAGAGCGCCGTGAAACTGCGCAGCCGCGGACGGCTGCGCCACATGGGCATGGAGATGATCATGTCCACGAGAGTCCGTGGGTGATGCTCGGGCCGCTGGTGGTGCTGGCGATGCTGTCGGTGGTGGGAGGCTGGGTCGGGATACCGCACGCGCTGGGCGGACACAACTACTTTGAAGGATTCCTGGCTCCTGTTTTCGGTGCGCCGGCGGAAGCCGCACACGCCGGTGATGTGGATACGGAGCGTCTGCTGACGGGGATATCGGTCGTGGCGGCGCTGTTCGGCTTCGGACTCGCGTGGCTGCTCTACGTAAAGCGGCCTGAGCTGCCGGAGCGCATCGCGGTGCAGCTCGGCGGCCTCTACCAAGCTGTGCTCAACAAGTACTACGTGGACGAAGGCTACGACGCGGCCGTGATTCGGCCTGTGATCGAAGGATCGCGCGAAGTGTTGTGGCGTGGGATCGACGTATTCATGATTGACGACAGCGTGAACGCTGCGGCCCGCGGCGCGCAGGGCGTGTCCCGCACGCTGCGGCGCATGCAATCGGGCAACATCCGGTCGTACGCAGGATGGGTGGCAGCGGGAGCGGCGGCGGTGCTGACCTTCATGATCTGGATGGGGATGCGATGAACGAGAGCATCCTCACGCTCGTCACCTTCGCGCCCCTGGCCGGCGCAGTGGTCCTGGCGCTGATGCCGCGGCGCGACGAGGCCATTCGCCGCGCTGCGCTGGTCATATCCCTAGCTACGTTTGCTCTTTCCCTGCGGCTGCCCATGGCTTTCGACGCCGCCAGGCGCGGCTTCCAGTTCGAGGTGGATGTTCCCTGGATCCCCAGTCCCGACATCCACTTCCACCTCGGGCTCGACGGCATCTCGCTCTGGCTGGTGGTGCTGACCACGTTCCTGGTGCCGCTGTGCGTGCTGATTTCCTGGAAGTCCATCCACGAGCGGGTGAAGGAGTTCTTCATCCTGCTGCTGGTGCTGGAGACCTCGATGATCGGCGTCTTCCTGGCTCTGGATCTTTTCCTGTTCTATGTGTTCTGGGAATTCACGCTCATCCCCATGGCGCTGCTCATCGGGATGTACGGCCACGAGCGACGCGTGTACTCGGCGGTGAAGTTCTTCCTGTTCACGGCCATCGCGTCGGTGTTCATGCTGGTGGCCATCCTGTGGCTGTACGCGCAAACGGGCAGTTTCGACTACGCAACCATCCAGAGCGCCATCGTTCACGAAAGTATTCCCAACATCTGGGGCGCTGGAGGCTGGCTGTTCCTGGGATTCTTTGTTGCCTTCGCGGTGAAGGTGCCGCTGGTTCCGGTACACACTTGGCTGCCGGACGCGCACGTGGAGGCGCCGACAGCGGGCTCGGTGCTGCTGGCGGGGGTGCTGCTCAAGATGGGCACGTACGGCCTGCTGCGCTTCAACGTCGGACTCTTCCCCTACCAGGCGCGCGAGCACGCGCCCTGGATCGCGTTTCTCGCGATCATCGGCATCGTCTATGGCGCACTCGTGGCCATGGTGCAGCCCAACCTGAAGAAGCTGGTGGCGTACTCCTCGGTGAGCCATCTGGGGTTCGTGGTGCTGGGCATCTTCAGCTTCACGCAGGCGGGCGTGGACGGGGCCGTCTATCAGATGCTGAACCACGGCATCTCCACCGGCGCGCTGTTCCTGCTGGTGGGCATGATCTACGAGCGCCGGCACACCTTCGAGATCAAGGATTTCGGCGGGCTGGCCACGCCCATGCCGGTGTACGCCATGCTGTTCCTGGTGGTGTCGCTGTCGTCCATCGGGCTGCCGCTGCTCAACGGATTCGTAGGCGAATTCCTGATATTGATGGGCGCGTTCCAGGCGAAGGCGTGGTGGGGCGTGCTGGCGGCTACGGGCGTGATCTGGAGCGCCTGCTACATGCTGTGGATGTACCAGCGAGTGTTCTTCGGCAGCTCGCTCAGCGATGCCAACCGCGGCCTTGCCGACCTGAGCCTGCGCGAACGCGCGTCGCTGTGGCCATTGGCCGCGGCCGCGCTGGTGATGGGAGTGTGGCCCCTCTATTGGCTTTCTACCATCGAGCCCGCGGTACGGAGCACGCTGGGGCCGCTGCTGGCCGAACTGGCAACCAAGTGACGCAATGATCCAGACTTCCGATTACATCGCCATCCTGCCCGAGCTGATGCTCACGCTGTTCGGGGTGGCCGTGATGATGGCCGAACCCCTGCTCAAGCCGGGAGCCAGCCGCCGTCCGCTGGGTCTTGCGGCGCTGGCGGGGGCGCTGGCCTCGGTGGTCGCTACTTCTTATCAGGCAGCCCATCCCGGTCCGGGTTTCTTCGGCATGGTGCAGGTGGACGCTTTCAGCGTCTTCTTCCACCTGCTGATTGCGATGATCGCCGCGCTGGTGATCCTGTCGTCGCTCGAGTACCTGGAAGCCGAAGGCATCCGCGCCGGGGAGTTCTACGGACTGGTGCTGCTGGGCGCCGTGGGCATGCAGTTGATGTCGTCGGCCGTGGAGCTGGTGCTGATCTTCATCGCGCTGGAGATTTCGTCCATTTCCACTTACGTGCTTGCAGGTTTCAGGAAGAACGTGGTGGCGAGTGCGGAGTCGTCGCTTAAGTATTTTCTGCTGGGATCGTTTGCCACCGCGTTCTTCCTCTACGGGGTGGCGCTGATGTTCGGCGCTACCGGCTCTACCTACATTCCCGCGATCGCGGACGCGCTGCGCATCGGCAATGTGCCGCCGCTGGCATTTGTGGCGGTGGCGCTGATGTTCGTGGGTATCGGCTTCAAGGTGGCGTCGGCGCCCTTCCACGTGTGGACCCCCGACGTTTACGAAGGCGCGCCCGCGCCGGTGGTCGGCTTGATGTCCACCGCGCCCAAGGCTGCGGCGTTCGCGGTACTGGCGCGCATCCTTTTCGCGACCGGTGCGCCCGGATGGTTCTGGCTAGTGTGGGTCTCAGCCGCCCTGACCATGACCCTGGGCAACCTGGGCGCGCTGGTGCAGAGCAACGTGAAGCGCTTGCTGGCGTACTCGTCCATCGCGCACGCCGGATATCTGCTGGTTGCCTTCACGGCGGCGCCGGAGCTGGGCATCCGTGCCGTGCTCTTCTACTCCGCTGCCTACGCAGCCATGAACCTGGGCGCGTTCGCCGTGGTCAGCCACTTAGCGGGAGCGGGCGAACGCTACGTCACCATTGATGACTACGCTGGTCTAGGACGGCGATCTCCGCTGCTGGCCGCGACGCTCACGCTCTTTCTGCTCTCACTGATCGGCATCCCGGCGACGGGAGGCTTCTTCGCCAAGTTTTACGTGTTCGCTGCGGCACTGAAGTCGAATCTGCTGTGGCTGACCATTATTGGGCTGGTGAACAGCGCGATCGCCGCGTACTACTACCTGCGCATCATCGTAGTGATGTACATGCACGAAGAGCGGCAGGAGATGCCGCCGGTGCGAATTCCTGTGCCCGTTGCAGTCGTCCTTGCGGTAAGCGCGGCGGTGACGCTCTACCTGGGCGTGCTGCCCGGCGGCGTGCTCGCGTTCGCTGCGCAGTCGGCCAGCGATCTGTTGCCGTAAAAGCCAGCCACAGAGACACAGAGGACACAGAGACAGTCAGGGTTACACTGCCTCGTTATTCCACGGCAACGGCGATGTCGCGGTGGGCGAAGGTCCACGAAGCGGCAAGCCAAAATGCGACCGACTCCAGCAATGCCACGACCAGCACACCTACGCCCGGAGCCCAGGCGGCATCAAAGGAAAAGCGCAGGACTGCCGATGTGATCACGTAAACAGGAATCGCTCCCGCCCAGGCATCGCCGAAAGCAAGTGCCAGCACCGCGGGAAGCGCAATCAGGACGGCGGTTGCCGCCGTGGCGGGCAGCGGATTCAGAAAGGTCGAAAAGAACAGCGCCATGGCTGCGGTGAGCAGGCAGGCAAGCACCAGGACCACGGCCAGCCAGGCGAACTGATGGGCGCTGAAGGGCAGCCCGCGCGCGATCCACACCGAACTCAGCACAATGGCGGCGCAGTAGAGCGTGCTGCACGCAGACACTCCCAGCAACAGTCCGGCCAAATACTCTCCGCGGGTAATGGCTTTCGACAGTACGCCCAGGATGCGCCGGGAGCGCAGTTCGTTGTGCAGCGAGAACGACGCAACAAATGCGCTGAAGCCGACTGCGTAGAGCGCCTGCTGGCCGAGCAGGAAGACGAAGTCGTTCTGCACCAGCTCCACGTCATATCCGAAGCTGAATGCCAGCGCGATGATCGCGCACCAGAGCAACAGGAACAACACGGGCCAGCGCTGTTCGCGAATCACGTTGCCGGCGATGAGAAGGACGGGAATCATAGTTGCCAGTGGTCGGTTGCCAGTTGTCAGTTCTCCTCCTTGGTTACTTCGATAAAGATGTCTTCCAGAGTCTTGCGCACCGGGTTGACGCTGACGATCTCTCCTCCGCGGCTCCACACCTGCTCGATCGCGGCCCGCTGCGAGGATGCCTGCACCTGGAAGGTGAGCAGACCGTTGGATGCCTTCGCACCCGTGATAGCGGCGGCTTCGACGCCGCGGGCGGCCACCTCAAAACGAGTCTCCGACTCGAGCAATCCGGAGATGGTCCCCAGCCGGGCGATGTGTCCGCGGTGGATGATGGCCACGCGGTCGCAGATCAACTCGACCTCGGAGAGCTGATGCGAACTGAGGAACACGGTCTTGCCCGCGTCACGCGCGCGCTGCAAGAGCTCGCGCACAGCCACGCGCGCCAGGGGATCGAGGGCCGACGTAGGCTCGTCGAGCATGAGCAGTTCCGGATCGCTGACCAGGGCCTGCGCCAGGCCCATGCGCTGCTGCATGCCGCGGGAAAACTTGCCCACGTTGCGTCCGGACTCGGAGGACAAATCCACTTCCTCCAGCACGGCGCTGACCCGGCGGGCCAGCTCCGGGTCGCGCATGCCGTTCAGGACGCCATAAAAGCAAAGCAGGCGGTCGGCCGGCCGATGGTAAAGGGCGACGTTCTCACCCAGGAAGCCGACGCGGCGCCGCGTCTCGGTATGGCCGAAAGCCTGTCCCAGCATGCGGCCGTGGCCCGTGGTGGGGCGCATAAAGCCCATGGCCAGGTGGATGGCGGTAGTCTTCCCTGCTCCGTTAGGGCCGAGGAATCCGAAAATCTCTCCGGCTTCGACGCTGAGTGAGAAATCATTCAGCGCGCGGACCGAACGCCGTCCCCAGAAGCTGCGGTACTCCTTGGAGATGCGCTCGAATTCGAGCACGGGGGGCACAGCGGTATTGTAGCCAGTACCGAGTCATGAGTGCCGAGCGTAGGAACCGTACCCGAAAGAAACACAGCCTCCCTCCTTGGCGGAGGAAGGCTGTGGTAGGAAGAGCCGGCTAGTTGACCTTGGCGAAGATAATTACCAAGGTATACAGGGCAAGGGACTCAATAAGCGCGAGGCCCAGAATCAGCGCCAACTGGATTCCGGGACGGGCGCCGGGGTTGCGGCCGAGGCCTTCGCAGGCCGCAGCCGTGGCCCTGGCCTGGGCGATTCCACAGCCGGCCGAGGCAATGGCCATGGCGAAGCCGGAGGTGATGGCGACCCAGTTGGTGGCCGGCGCGGACGCACCACCCCCCTGGGCATAAGCCGGCGCCGCCAGGAACAGCGACGCCAGCGCGACAAATCCAAACCACAGTTTCCTCATGTTGCTTCTCCTCGCATGAAATTGCCGCCAGTGGGTGGTTGACGTCATCCTCGTGCAGACGCCCTCACGCTGTGCGGCCGGGTTACAAGTCCGTATCAGTGCTCCTCTGCGACTGCGCCCGAAAGGTACACGGTGGTCAGCAAAACAAAGATGAACGACTGCAGGAACGAGACGCCAATGTGCAGCCCGTAAAACAGGACCGGGATGCCGATAGGCACGAGGGAAAAGAAGACCAGCGTCACCATGTCTCCGGCGAAGATGTTGGCGAACAAGCGGATGGTGAGCGACATCACGCGCGCCAGGTGGCTGATGACCTCGATGGGGAACATCAAGGGCGCCAGCCAGGGCATGGGCCCGGCGAAGTGCGCCGCATAGCGAACCAGCCCCTGTCTTCGAATTCCCTGCAAGTTGTAATAGACGAACGCCGAGACGGCGCAGCCCAGCGGCACCGCCGGGTTGGCGGTCGGAGACTCGAAACCGGGAACCAGTCCGATCATGTTGCAACTGAAGATGAACAGTCCCAGTGCCATCAGGAACGGTGTGAAGCGCTCACTGTGATGGCCAATGGTCTCGCGGCTCTGGTTCTCAACAAATTCGTGCACTGTCTCCATCAGGTGCTGCCATGCACCCGGGTTGTCCGCGGAAAGCCGGGTCCTCAGGAAAGCAAAGAACAGAATCAGCACCAGAGCCACCAGCCCCTGCATGGCCATCCAGTTGGTGAAGGGATGCAGCGGGTCGTGCGGGTGAATGCCGAGGCTCTCCAGAAGAGCGGTGGCTGCCCCGCCCAAAAGCCGGTTCAGCAGGGTGGTAAACGGAAGCTCGGTGGAGAGGGCGAACACTGGCATTCTGTGTGTGAGGATGTTCCTAGATTCCGCGGCGGACCGCCACGTACGCTTCGTAGGCGGCTTCGCAGGCGATGGCTCCCACCGGCAGGAACAGGCCCGTCAGGAGTCCGTAAACACTGAACGCGGAACTGTGGAATATAACATACACGCCGAGGGCAATCAAAACGTAGCGCAGCAGGAAGCGTGCGACCACGCCGCGACTCTTTTCGACTTGGCCCGATTGCGTGGCGCGGTCGGCTAGAGCGCTCACCGTGCGCTTGAGCCAGTAGAAGTTGATCCCGCCGATCGCGCATCCCGCTGTAAAGGCCGCGCCAAAGCCCCAACCGTAGTGCAGCCACAGGGCCGGCACGGCCAGGGCTGCCAAAACCAGCATGAAGCGACCGATGCGCTCGTAGGCCCCGGAATAGAAGTCCTCGGAGGAAGCGGCACTGGCCCGCGCCTGTTCCATGGTTTTACTTGTTCTCCGAGGACGTCACGGTGCGCACCAGTTCGACGAAGCCGGCGGCAATTCCGAGGATCAGTCCTACCAGGTAGATCCACTTCGTTCCCAGCCATCGGTCCAGCGCGGCACCCAGGAGCCAGCCTACGACCGTGGCGGTGGGCAGCACGAAGGCAAGCTGGCTGTAGCGCGCGAGCTGCACCCACACGTTCTTCTTCCTGGTGTCGGGTTCCTGCGCATCGGGCATGGAGTAGGGGTGCGCCTCTATTGTACGCAGTCGTGGCGGGAGCCAGCCGGAAGGCCCGGACTTACCGCAGCAGGCCGGCGAGCGCTGCTCCGGAACCTCCACGGAGCGACCAGTCCACGGCGCGGATGAAGAACTCCGGGAAGATGCCGATGCCTACCGTAGCGGCGCCGGTGATGGCCAGCGTGAGGCCGATGCCGGGAGCCAGGCGCAGGGGCGTTGCGTCAGAGGCTTCGCGCATGAACATGGCGTTGGCGATGCGCAGGTAGTAGTAGAGCGAGACCGCGACGTAAATCACCGCCAGCGTGGCCAGGGCGTAGTGTCCCGTCTCAATCAGCGCCAGGAAGATGAAGTACTTTCCGTAGAAACCGGCCAGGGGCGGGATTCCTGCCAGCGACAACAGGAAGATCCACATGAGCATGGCGGCGTAGGGCGCGCGAAAGTAGAGTCCGGCGATGTCGTCAAGCTGGTCGCCGATGATGTCCTGGCGGCGCAGTGCGGTGATCACGGCAAACGCGCCCAGGTTCATGAAGGTGTACACCAGCAGATAGATCAGAATGCCCTTGATGCCGGTGGCGCTGGAGCGCGTGGCGTCCCCTGCCACCAGGCCAAGCAGCATGTAGCCCACATGCGCGATGGAGGAATAGGCCAGCAGGCGCTTCAGGTTGGTCTGCGTGATGGCAGCCAGGTTCCCGAAGGTCATGGTCATGATGGCCACGGCTATGAGCAGCGGCACGTAGAGCGGGCGCAGCGGGTCGAGCGCGAACAGGAAGATGCGCAGCAGCAACGCCCATGCCGCCGCTTTCACCGCAACGGACATGAACCCGGTGATGGTCGTAGGCGCACCTTCGTAGGCGTCCGGCGCCCACTGATGGAAAGGCACGGCGGCGATTTTGAAGAGCAGTCCGGTGGCGGTGGTGATGAGCGCGAGAATCACGACGGGACCGGCCGCCGGGTTGAGGGCGTGGTTGGCCAGCGCGTAGCTCACTTCCGTCAGGTTGGTGCTGCCCGAGAGTCCGTAGAGCAGCGAGAGACCGTAGGCGAAAATACCGGAAGAAAACGCGCCCAGCAGCAGGTACTTCAGCGCCGCTTCATTGGAGCGCTGGTCGCCGCGCAGGAAACCGACGAGGATGTAGGTGGAGACGGCCATCAGCTCCAGGCTGATGAACAGCACCACCAGGTCATAGCCGATGGCCATGCCCATCATGCCAACCACGGAAAACAGGATGAGCGCGTAGTACTCGCCCTTGTGTTCGTTCTCGATCTCCAGGTAGCGGATGGACATCAGGATGGAAAGCGCGGCGCCGGTAAGGAAGAGGTACATGAAGAAGATGGCAAAGCGGTCCACGATGACCGAGCCGCCGAAGCCGAACAGGTCCACCGAGGGGCCGCCGCCCGCCTGGGCATAGGCCGCCTGGATGCGAAAGACGGCCAGCGCGGCAAATACCAGCCCGATGATCGCCGTCCAGGCGTTGGCGATCTTCCATTCCCTGGGCAGCAGCAAATCAATGAGCAGGATGCCCACGCCGAACAGCGTGAGCAGCATCATGGGCAGCGCCAGCGCGTAGTCGCTGCTCGAGAAGAACTGGCTGAGATACGCCGGCACTAGCGGTGGCCCTCCGCAAGAGATGGGCTCGAGGCCGGTTTGGCGTGTTCGGGCGCTGCCCTGGCCTCGCGCGGCAGGTCGGGACGCGCGATGGGATAGTCGGGCCGCACGGTCTGCACGATCTTGTTGACCGGCGGCGCCAGAATCTCAAAGAACGGTTTGGGATAGATTCCGATGCAGAAGGCCAGCACCACCAGCGGCGCGAAGGTGACGATCTCGCGCGGCGAAAGATCGGCCAGCTTCTCGTTCTTGGGATTGTTCACTGGCCCGAAGAAAACGCGCTGGTAGAGCCAGAGCAGATACGCCGCGCCCAGGATGACGCCGAGGACGCCCCAGGCCGCCCAGGCCTTGCTCTCCATGTAGGCGCCCTGCAGAATGACGAACTCTCCGATGAACCCGTTCAGCAGCGGCAGTCCCAGCGACGACATGAACATGATGAGCGTGATGGTGGCGTACCAGGGCATCACGCTGGAGATGCCTCCGTATTCGGAGATCTCGCGCGTGTGCCTGCGCTCGTAGAGCACGCCCACGATCAAGAAGAGCGCGCCGGTGGAGATGCCATGGTTGATCTGCTGCAGGATGGAGCCGCTCAGTCCCAGAGGGTTCAGAGCGAAGATGCCCAGCGTACAGAAGCCCAGGTGGCTGACGGAGGAATACGCCACCAGCTTCTTCATGTCCTTCTGCATCAGCGAGACCAGCGCCCCATAAATGATGCCCACGATGGAGAGCCCGATCATCCATCCGCGAACTTGCGGATCCATGCTCACCGCTGGGAAGAGCGGCAGGGAGAAGCGCACCAGGCCGTAAGTTCCCATCTTCAGCAGGACGCCCGCCAGGATCACCGAGCCCGCCGTGGGCGCCTCGACGTGAGCGTCCGGCAGCCAGGTATGGAAAGGGAACATGGGTACCTTGATGGCGAACGCCACAAAGAACGCCAGGAACAGCATCAACGGCGCGCTGAAGCCCAGGATGGTGTCGGCTGCGGGTATCTGGGGCGCGGTGCGGTAGAGCGCTTCGATGCTGAAGGTGTACTCGCCTGCAAGCTTGGCATGGTGGAAGTACAGATAGAGGATTCCCAGCAGCATCAGCACCGATCCCACCAGCGTATAGAGAAAGAACTTGATGGCGGCGTAGAGCTTGTGCGGGCCTCCCCAGATGCCGATGAGCAGATACATGGGCACCAGCATCACTTCCCAGAAGACGTAGAAGAGGAAGAAATCCAGGGCCATGAAGACGCCCAGCATCCCCGTCTGCAGGATGAGGAACCAGACGTAGTATTCCTTCACCCGCTCCTCAATGGCTTCCCACGACGACAGGATGGAGAGAAAGCCGAGCAGCGTGGTGAGCATGATCAGCAGGAAGGAGATGCCGTCGATACCCAGGCGGTAGCTGGCGCCGATGGAAGGAATCCAATTGCCGGGCGCGCCTTCGAGGAACTTGAAGGCAGCGTCGTCCTTGACCGCCCAGAACCAGGGCACCAGCGGCAGCGACACCAGGAATCCCGCGAAAGCGAAAATGTTGGCCAGCCAGCGGATGGCGTTCTTGTTCGCCGCAGGAACAAACAGCAGGATCAGCGCACCCGCCAGCGGCGTGAACAACACGATGGAGAGAATGTGGTTGTAGAAAAAGCCGTCCATGTTGAGCCTCAAGCAGCCCGTGTGGCGCAGCCGTCCCCGGCTGCGCTTGCTTACGTCACTTCGTCACAAAATAGAAAACGAACCCACCCAGTCCGGCCACCATGACCAGCGCGTACCACTGCACCTGCCCCCACTGCACCAGCCGAACGGGATACGAGGAAATCCTGGTCACGAGGGCGATGCCGTTCACCAGCAGGCCGTCCACGATCCACGTGTCCCACCACATGGAGATTTTGGACGAGAGGCGCGTGAGCCAGCCGGCGCCGTTCACCCCGCCGTCAATCACGTGGGCGTCGAATTTGCACATGGCATCGCCAGCGCCCAGCGCTCCCAGTCGCGCGGGGCCCAGGTTGCGGCGGCCGGTAAAGAGCATGTCGTATAGCTCATCCACCCAATACTTGTTGAAGAGCGTGTTGTACACGGGCGGGGCGCCGGCAGCGATGGGCTCCTGGTAATCCTTCTCCGCGCTTCCGTAGAAGCGGCGGGCGAGGAACCATCCGGCGGCCGCAGCGCCGATCGAGAGCGCCATCAGCACGTACTCGATGGGATCATGATGGGCGGCGGCCGGAGCGCCGGCATCGGCGGCGGCGCCTGCGCTCTCAAAGACGGGAGCGAGAAAATGCTCGAAGCGGTTGCTGCCGCCCAGCGCAGCCGGCCATCCCAGCCATCCCGCAGTGATGGAGAAGAAGGCCAGGATCATGAGCGGCACGGTCATCATCTTGGGTGACTCGTGCACGTGGTGCTCCACTTCGTGCGTCATGCGCGCGGGGCTCCAGAAGCTGAGATACACGAGCCGGAACATGTAGAACGCGGTCATCACTGCAGTAACGAAGGCAACGAACCAGAGCACCCGGAATGCACCACCGTGCGAAGACCAGGTGAGCCACAGGATCTCGTCCTTGGAGAAAAACCCGGCCAGCGGCGGAATGCCGGCGATGGCCAGCGTGGCGATGAGCATGGTCTTGTAGGTGGTTGGGATTTTCTCCGACAGCGCGCCCATGTTGCGCAGGTCCTGCTCGCCGGACAACGCGTGGATCACCGAGCCCGCTCCCAGGAAGAGCAGCGCCTTGAAAAAGGAGTGGGTGAAGACGTGGAATACACCGGCGGCAAAGGCTCCCACGCCCAAAGCCAGGAACATGTAGCCCAATTGCGAGATGGTGGAGTAGGCGAGGACGCGCTTGATGTCGTTCTGCACCAGGCCGATGGAGGCCGCAAAAATGGCGGTGAGCGCGCCTACGATGGCCACCACTCTCATGGAGTCGGGCGCGAGCTGGAAGAGTGCGTTGGAGCGCGCCACCATGTACACGCCCGCCGTCACCATAGTGGCTGCGTGGATGAGTGCGGAAACCGGAGTGGGACCTTCCATCGCGTCGGGCAGCCAGGTGTAGAGCGGAAGCTGGGCCGATTTTCCGCACGCTCCCACGAACAGCAGCAGCGTGGCCAGCGTGATCATCGGATCGCCCGCGCTGAAGATGCCGCTGTTTGCGATCTCGTTGACCTTGGTGTACTGCACCGATCCGAAATAGAAGGCGATGGTGAAGATGCCGAGGACGAATCCCGCATCCCCGACCCGGTTGACGATGAAAGCCTTGTTGGCGGCGGTGGTGGCGGAGTGCCGCTCGTAATAGAAGCCGATCAGCAGATACGAACACAGGCCCACGCCTTCCCAGCCCACGAACATCAGCACATAGTTGTTCGCCAGGATGAGCATGAGCATGGAGAACATGAACAGGTTCAGATATCCGAAGAAGCGGTAATAGCCGCCTTCATGTCCCATGTACCCGACCGAATAGAAATGGATGAGCATGCCCACGCCGGTCACGAACAACAGCCAGATGCTGGAAAGCGGGTCGAGCAGGAATCCGAAGTCGGCGTGGAGCTGTGCGCCGCCGCCGCGTGACGCATGGGAGAGGCTGCCCTGGTCCACGCCCAGCCAGGTGTAGAGAATGGTCTCGTAGGGCTTGCCGGGTTCGTCGTGCGCGTAGTCCGTGTACTGCCACACCGCGCCGCAGGCCATCAGGAAGGCCAGTACCACCGCACCCACGCAAATCACGCTCACCGCGCCATTGGACAGCTTGCGCCCGAAGAAGAACATGGCTACGGCGCCGGCCAGCGGCAGCAGCGGAATCAGCCAGATGAGGTCGAGAAACACAGTCGTTAGTCGTTAGTCGTTAGTCGTTAGTCGCAGCAAACCAGTCCCTACCACTTCATCAAGTCGATTTCGTCCGCGTTGATGGTTTCCTTGTTGCGGAAGAAGGCAATCAGGATCCCCAAAGCGACGGCAGCCTCAGCGGCGGCGGCGGCGATGATGAATATGGCGAACGCCTGGCCGTCGAGATTGTGCATCCGCGAGAAAGCCACAAGGTTCAGGCTGACCGAGTTCAGGATGAGCTCAATGGACATCAGCACGATCACCACGTTTCGGCGGGTGAGCACACCGATGGTCCCGATGACGAGCAGCGCCGCCGCGACTACCAAGTAATGAACCGTGGAGATCTCTGTCATAGCGAGTACCTAGTACTCAGTACCTAGTTAATTCAACCTCTCGGTAACCTCTTCCAGCACTGTGTCTACCGTGGAACAGTTAAACTTTTTTCTTAGCCATGATCACAGCCCCCACCATGGCCACCAGCAGGAGCACGGAAGCGATCTCAAACGGCAGCAGGTACTGGCCGTAGAGCAATAGGGCGATCTGCTGCGTGTTCTGATTCTCAGGAAACTGGGCCACGCGATTGGGGAATGCCGACTGGCTCCGTGAGAACACCACCAGGATCAGCCCCGCCAGCGCGCCTGCGACCACCAGGGCCACGTGCCACTGGTGGTTGAACTGCTCTTCCTTCATGGAGCGCTCAATGTTCACCAGCATGATGACGAACAGATACAACACCATGAC
>JBOGLL010000093.1:0-7449 GCA_050746065.1 Terriglobales bacterium
GAAAGAGCCAGATTTCTGTGGCTTCGGCCGTGCTGGAGAGAGAGCCGGAGCCCATTACGGCGATCCAGCCGTCAGTGCCGCCCTCGCTCGACCGCATCGTGCGCAACTGCCTGGCGAAGGACCCGGAAGCGCGTTACCAGTCGGCGCACGATGTGAAGCTGCATCTGCAGTGGATGCTGGAAGGCGGAGTGTCTTCCTCTTCGATGGCTGCGGCCACCCCGGGACGACGCTGGAAACTTCGCGAACGCGCAGCGTGGATGCTGGCGGTGCTCCTGGTGGCAGCGGTGACGCTGGGTGCGGGTTATTTCCAGCGCGTTCCCCGTCCCACGCACGCCTCGCGCTTTGCCCTGCCCATGACGGCGCTGGTCCGTAACCTGGCCCTCTCTCCGGACGGGAGCCAACTTGCACTGGTTGCGCCCAACGACGAGACCGGCCGCAACATGATCTGGCTGAACCAGTTGGGCAGCCTGGAAGTGAAACCCATTCCGGAAACCGAGGGTGCGACGCATCCTTTCTGGTCGCCGGACAGCCAGTTCCTGGGCTTCTTTGCCGACAACAAGCTGAAGAAGTTGTCTCTGCGCGATGGTTCGGTGCAGGCCCTGGCCAACGCGGCCGCCGGACGCGGTGGAAGCTGGAGTCCGCGGGGCGTGATCGTGTACGCCCCGGACGCCGCCGGGCCGCTGTGGAAGGTTTCTGACGGCGGGGGCCAGCCTGAACAAATCACCAGCATGGGAAAAGACCTGATCAGCCATCGCTGGCCGGAGTTTCTCCCCGACGGCAATCATTTCCTTTATCTGCAAGCCACATTCACGTCTGCGGACAATCCGCTGGACGCGATCTGGATGGCGGCGCTGGACTCGAAGGAAAGCAAGCGCGTGGTGCAAGCCGTTTCCAATGCAAGATACTCGCGTTCCGGGCACCTGCTGCTGTTGCGCAACCGCCAACTGGTCGCGCTGCCCTTCGACGCTTCCAGCGGAACACTGGGCAGCGAAGCCACGCGGCTGGCGGAAGGCGTGCAGTATTCGGCATCCATTTACCAGGGGTCGTTCGCCGTTGCAGAGAACGGCACGGTCGTCTACATGACGGGCACCGACCTCAGCCTGTCGCAGTTCGTGTGGATGGACCGCAGCGGCAAAGAGCTAGGAACGGTGGGGCCGGTGCAGTCGCAGAACAACCCCCGGTTGTCCCCGGACGAAAGCAGGCTGCTGTTTGACGCCAGCGACCCTGCGGCCACCAATGTGGACATCTATGTTCACGACCTGAAACGGAACGTAAGCCGCAGGATGACCTTCGATCCTACCGAAGATGCCGCAGCCCTCTGGTCGCCGGACGGTCAAAGATTCGTGTTCCGGTCATCGGGAAACGCCACCCTGTGGGTCATGGCGGCAAGCGGGTTGGAGAAGGCTGCGGAGGTAGTCAGAGTGGGCGACAATGCCGACGTGGTGGGCAACTCCTGGCTGCCGGACGGAACCCTGATTGCGTCGCTCCAGCCCCCCACCGGCGGCTACCATCTGGTGACGGTTTCCATGCAGGGAAAATCCCAACGCAGCCTGCTGGCTGGCCCGGGCGATCGGATGGACGGCCAGGTTTCGCCCGATCGCAAGTGGATGGCCTACATGTCCAACGAAACCGGGGACTGGGAAGTGTACGTTACGCGTTATCCGCAGATGCAGGGGAAATTCCAGGTTTCTAACGGCGGCGGAGGTGATCCGCAGTGGCGTAGCAACGGCAAGGAGATCTTCTACGTGGACCGCAAGAACACGCTCTTCGCGGTGCCGGTCAGCGCCCGCGAGACCTTCGAAACCGGAACGCCCGTGCGCCTGTTCACCACGCGCGGCCGCGACCCGGTTTCCTCCACCGACTCTTACACCTACGACGTCACCGCCGACGGCCAGCGCTTCCTGGTGAACCGCACCGCCAAGCCCGCCAGCGTCTCGCCCGTGTTTGTGGTGCTGAACTGGACAGCGGACCTGAAGAAATAGCGCGGTGGGCCGCAAGGAACCTCCACATGATAATCGCCATCACGCGCAGGGTGAGTCCGGCGATGGCGAACTGCGAACTCACCCACCTGGCGCGCTCTCCCATCGACGTACGCCGGGCGGCCGAGCAGCACGGACGCTACGAAGAGTGCCTGCGCAGCCTGGGATGCGAAGTCCAAACCCTGCCGGCCGAGCCGGAGCTTCCGGATTCCGTGTTCGTCGAGGATGTGGCTGTGGTGCTGGACGAAGTGGCCGTGATCACGCGGCCGGGCGCGGAGTCGCGGCGTGCGGAAACGGATTCCATCGCGCAGGCGCTCGCGCCGTATCGCAAGCTGCTCCGCATTGAGGATCCGGGAACGGTCGACGGCGGCGACGTATTGCGTTTGGGCCGCCAGATCTACGTGGGAAAGACCGCACGATCGAACGAAGAAGGCATTTCACAGCTTGTCAGGATGCTGGTGCCGTACGGGTACAACGTCATTGCCGTGGAAGTAGCCGGGTGCTTGCATCTGAAATCCGCGGTGACCGAGGTGGCCGAGAGCACTCTGCTCATCAACCCGCGCATGGTGGATAGAAGCGCCTTTGAGGTGATGGAATTTGTTGAAGTCGACCCCTCCGAACCGCATGCCGGCAACGCGCTGCTGCTCGACGGCACGGCGATCTATCCCTCGGCCCACGAAAAGACGCGGCGACTCATGGAAGCGCGGGGCATTAAGGTGGCGGCGCTGGATGTCTCCGAAGTGCTCAAGGCGGAAGGTGGCGTGACCTGTTGCAGCCTCGTGTTCGAGGCGGAAAAGCACTAACCACGAAGAGCACGAAGGATCACGAAGCTGCTGCGGTCTGCTGGTGGCGCCGCGCCTGAATCTCGATGAACACATTCACCAGCGAAACCGCAGCCGGAGTTACGCCGGGAATGCGTGAGGCCTGGGCCAGCGTCTGCGGACGCACGCGCTGGAGCTTTTCCTTCATCTCGCGGGAAAGGCCGCTCACGCTCAAGTAATCGAACCATTCCGGGATGGCGCGCTGCTCGGATTTCTTCAGCCGCTCAATGGCGCGCTCCTGCTGCTTCAGGTAGCCCTCGTACTTGATCTCAGTTTCGACGGACTTGAGTTCCAAGTGGTCAGTGGCCAGTGGCCAGTGGTCAGAGTCGCGCAGAACAATTGCCAGCTGCTCGATGGTGATTTCCGGGCGCTTGAGGAGTTGGGCAAGCGTGGAGCCCGCAGCGGCCTGCAACGCTGGCGTGGCGCGGCCGTCCTCGGCCGCCGCTTGCTCTCGAGAAAACCGAGATCCCTCGACTTCGTCTTCGGTCGCTGCGCTCCCTCGACTCCGCTCGGGATGACAATCCTCAAGGTTTGCAATTGCCTGAAGCATCTCGCTAGTTGCCCGAGTGCGCTCCAGCAGTTTGGTCAGTTCAGCCTGGCGTTGTTGTTTGGCTTGAAAGGCGGCCCAGGCTTCGTCCCCGATCAGGCCCACGCGGCGGCCGTGTGGAGTCAGGCGGCGGTCGGCGTTATCAATGCGCAAATGCAGGCGGAACTCCGCGCGCGAGGTGAACATGCGGTAGGGCTCGTTGGTGCCTTTGCTGATGAGGTCGTCGATCAGGATGGCGGTATAGGCTTCGGTGCGGTCGAGCACGAGGGGCGGTTCACTCTTCACCTTCAGCGCCGCGTTGATGCCCGCCATGATGCCCTGGCACGCGGCTTCTTCGTATCCTGAAGTTCCGTTGATCTGCCCCGCGAGAAACAGTCCAGCGATCTTCTTGGTCTCGAGCGTGCGCTCGAGTTCGGTGGGATCAATGGAGTCGTACTCGATGGCGTAGCCCGGACGCAGCATCTCTGCCTTCTCCAGGCCGGGCACGGAGTGCACCATCGCCAGTTGCACGTCGATGGGCATGGAAGTGGACATGCCGTTCACGTAGATTTCGTGCGTGTGCAGGCCTTCGGGCTCGAGAAAGATCTGATGCTTCTCGTGGTGGGGGAATTTGACGATCTTGTCCTCGATGGACGGACAGTAGCGCGGGCCGATGGACTGGATCTGCCCGCTGTACATGGGCGAGCGGTGCACGTTCTCCGCGATGATGCGCTGCGTCTCCGCGGTGGTGAAGGCGAGGTAGCAGGGCACTTGCTCGCGGGTGATGCGCCGCGTGCGAAAACTGAAGGGCGTGGGCTCGGGGTCACCGGGCTGAACCTGAAACGCCGACCAGTCAATGGTGCGGCCGTCGAGGCGGGGCGGCGTGCCCGTCTTCAGCCGGCATCCGCGCAAGCCGAGCAGCTTCAGCGCCTCACCCAGAAGTTGCGAAGGCGGCTCGCCCGAGCGTCCCGCGGGATACGTCTGCTCGCCGCAATGGATCAGGCCGTTGAGGAACGTCCCGGTAGTAATGATGACGGCTTGGGCGCCCACGGTGCGGCCGTCGCGCAGCTTGACACCCCGGCAAAGCTTTTTCAACGCAGAGGACGCAGAGATCGCAGAGGAATCAAGGGTGTTTGGCTGAATGCTGACGGCTGATGGCTGATGGCTGTCTTCAACGATCAGATCCGCCACTTCTGCCTGCTTGATTTGCAGGTTGGGCTGGGACTCGAGGACTTCGCGCATCTTCAGGCGATACTGCTGCTTGTCGCACTGTGCGCGCGGCGACCACACCGCTGGTCCGCGTGATGTGTTGAGCAGACGGAACTGGATGCCGACGGCGTCGGTCACTTCGCCCATGATGCCGCCGAGCGCGTCCACCTCGCGTACCAGATGGCCCTTGGCGATGCCGCCCACGGCGGGATTGCAGGACATCTGCGCGATCAGGTCGGTATTCAGGGTGTAGAGCGCAGTCTTCAGGCCCATGCGCGCGGCCGCCATCGCGGCCTCGCATCCAGCGTGCCCGGCGCCGACTACTACAACATCGTATTGTTCGGTAAAAGAAAGCATTCAGCCGTCAGCCATCAGCAATGAGCCAAGACAATTCTAGCAGCGGGCAACTTGTTGGAAGCCGCTGCGCTCCCGTATATTGCTTTTGTTGGGTAAGAGGGAACCACCATGACTCATGCAGAATTTTTCCAGCAGCTTGATGCCCGCATCGCCAAATACGATCTGCTTTGTCATCCTTTCTATAAGGCCTGGAGCGCAGGCGAGTTGACGCGCGCCGACCTGGCCCAGTATGCCGCCGACTACTACCCTCATGTGGCAGCGTTTCCCGAACACCTCGGAGAACTGGCCGCGAGGACGCTGGATGGCGGCCTGCGCGGGGCCATCCTGGCCAACCGAGCGGACGAACTGGGCGCCGACAGCGGTCCGGCGCACGATCAGTTATGGCTGGATTTTGCCGAGGGCATGGGCGCCGGGCGTGACGAAATGCAGCAGCGCAAGCCGTTGCCCGAGGTAGCGCAGCTCATCGCCAGCTTCCAGCGAATCGCCAGTGAAGGCGCGCCGGCGGCGGCGCTGGCGGCGTTCTACGCCTACGAGTCTCAGGTGCCGCGCGTGGCCAAAGCGAAGGTCCAGGGCCTGCGCGAGTTTTACGGCACCGATTCCCGCACCTGCCGCTACTTCACGCTCCACCAGACGGCTGATGTGCATCACTCGGCTGTGTGGAGAGAACAGTTGAGGTCTCAGGTGTCGGATGGCGGCTCTCAGGAAGAGGCACTCTTGGCAGCGGATGAGGTGGCGCGGGCGCTGTGGAATGCGCTGGATGGCATCGAGCAAAGTCGGCAGGCCAGGAAGGCTGCGTAGCCTGCTCTCCTGAGAGCCATTGGAGCGAGTAGAGGTCCCTCGTCGCTGCGCTCCTCGGGATAACAACACCCATGGCCAGAGAAGTTCCCATCGGCGCACAAGGCGCGGCCGAAGAGCGCGTGGAGTTCAAGCACACGCTCACCTACCACCACGAGATGTTGCCGCCGGTGTATTCCACTCCGGACATGATCCGGCTGATGGAGACCGCGGCCTTCCGCGCGCTGCATCCCTTCTGCGAGGAGGGCGAGATCAGTGTGGGCACACACATCAACATCGAGCACCGCAGCGCCGTCGGCATCGGCGCGCTGGTGCGGGCGGAGGCCGTGGTCGAGTCCTTCGACGGCCGCTTCTACACTGTGCGCGTGGCCGCCCGTGACGGTGATAAGGAGATCGGCCGGGGAACCGTGGGGCGCGCCGTCGTGCATGTGGCGAGGTTCAAGGAGAAATACGCAAGAAAAGGAACGTGATGCGCTGCCCTCCTTCGCTCGCGCTCCCTCCACCATCGCTTCGCTCCGGTATCGGTCGCGCTCGCTCGTGAGGGCAGCGGGTGTGCATTTCCGGCAGAGCTGAAGTCGTGCCCTGATACCACGATAGTGACGGCCGACCTCAACCTCCATTTCCCTTACAATCCCCTTTCTGACAATGTCACAGGAGTTCCACATCGATGCCCGTTCCGGCAACGCCCGCGCCGGGCGCCTCAGCACGCCTCACGGCGAAGTGGAAACGCCGGTCTTCATGCCGGTAGGGACGCTGGGGTCGGTAAAGGGTGTGCCCCAAGAGACGCTGGAAGACCTGGGTGTCCAGCTCTTACTTGCTAACACGTACCACCTGTATTTGCGCCCGGGATGCGACGCCGTGCGCGGCCTGGGCGGGTTGCATACCTTCATGAGCTGGGAACGGGCGCTGCTCACTGACTCCGGCGGCTACCAGGTGTTCTCGCTCAGCGAACTGTGCAAAATCAACGAACAGGGTGTGGAGTTTCGCTCGCACCTCGACGGTTCCACACACTTCTTCACACCCGAGAGCGCCACCGCGGCGCAGATTGCGCTGGGCGCGGACATCATCATGGCGTTCGATGAATGCACGGAGCATCCCGCGGACCCATCGCGGGCGCGCGAATCGATGGAGCTGACGCTACGCTGGGCGGAGCGCTGTAAGCGGTACTTCGACGAACACAAGCAGGATGTTCCGTGGGGTGCCCAGGGGAAGTCGCAGGCGTTATTCGGCATTGTGCAGGGCGGGATGCACCCTGAACTGCGGCGGGAGTCGGCGGAGCGCACGGTGGCCATCGGCTTCGACGGATACGCCATGGGAGGGCTGAGTGTGGGCGAGTCGCGAGCGCTGACGCGGGAGATGGTGGAGGCCACGCTGCCCCATCTTCCGTCTGACCGGCCGCGGTATCTGATGGGTGTGGGCACGCCCGAGGAGATCGTGACTTACGCGCGCATGGGCGTGGACATGATGGACTGCGTGCTGCCTACACGCGCTGCCCGGCACGGCCTGCTGTACACGTCGGAGGGGAAGCTTTCCATCAAGAGCGTGCGCTATGCCGCCGACCCGGGCCCGCTCGACCCGCGCTGTCGCTGCCGGGCTTGCGCGCGCTATTCGCGCGCCTATTTGCGTCATCTCTATGCGTCGGGAGAGCCGCTGGCGGGCGTTCTGAACTCCCTGCACAACCTGGCCTTCTACCTTGACACAATGCGGGCCGTCCGGCATTCTATAAAGGTTGGGGACTTCTCCGGAATTCCTCTGGTGAGTA
>JBOGLL010000094.1:0-3506 GCA_050746065.1 Terriglobales bacterium
CCCTACCAGTTCCTGTTCCGGCAAAGGGCGTGGGCGGTTGCAGGTATGGCCGCCATGGTCGGTCTGATGAACGTGGACTACCGGCGCGACAAGCATCCCGCGTTCGTGTTCACGCTGCTGGGATTGACGGCCCTGCTGCTGGTGGCCGCTTTCTTTCTCGATACCACGGCCAACACGCACCGCTGGATCCGGCTTGGGTTGTTTTCCTTCCAGCCTTCGGAACTGGCCAAGCCCGCGCTGATCTTCTTTCTCGCCTGGTTCCTGGAGAGTCGGACCCGGTCCATGGACGACTGGCGCAACACGCTGCTGCCGGCCGCAGCGCCCATCGTGATCCTGGTAGGACTGATTGTGAAGCAGCCCGACTTGGGCACCGGGATCGTCCTGGCGCTGGTGGGCGCGGTGGTACTGTTCGTCGCCGGAATGCAGCTTCGCTACTTCGCGTATGCCGTGGCGGCCTCGTTGCCGTTTCTCTACCTGCTGGTGTTCCGCGTGCAGTGGCGTTACGAACGCATCCTTGCGTTCCTGGATCCCTGGTCGGATCCCCTGGGTCGCGGCTTCCACATTATTCAGTCCATGATCGCCGTGGGGACGGGCGGCATTACCGGCGTCGGCCTCATGGAAGGCAAGCAGAAGCTGTTCTACCTGCCCGAGCCGCACACCGACTTCAACTTCGCGGTGGTGGCCGAGGAAACCGGACTGGTGGGCGCGCTCGTCCTGGTGGGGCTGTTCGCCATCTTCCTGTACCGCGGAGCGCACACCGCGCTGGGAACGCGCGACGTCTTCGGACGCTATCTCGCCGCCGGCATCACCGCCATGGTGGCGGCGCAGGCGCTGCTCAACATCAGTGTGGTACTGGGCCTCATGCCGACGAAAGGCATTCCGTTGCCGCTGGTTTCTTACGGCGGGTCGTCGTTGTTCGTGACGCTGGCGTCCATCGGCGTACTGCTGAACATCAGCCAGAACGCGGATTAGGAATAGATGAGTCATGAATGCGAAGGAGCAGGCCCACCGAGTGCTCGATGATCTTCCCGATGATGCGACATGGGACGATGTGTTCTATGCGTTCTACATCCGGCAGAAGATCGCTCGCGGTATCGATGACATCGAGAACGGTCGAATTGTCTCGGACGAGGATATACGCCGCGAATTCCTCAAATGACCGTCGGATTAAGAGCGGCAGTGAAGGCGATTCTCGCGGGCGGCGGCACCGGCGGCCACGTGATTCCCGCCCTGGCCATCGCCCGCGAATTGCAGGAAGCGCACCATGCAGAGGTTCTCTTCATCGGAACGTCGCGCGGCATTGAGACCCGCCTGGTTCCCGCCGCCGGATACAAACTGGAGCTGGTGGAGGTAGGTGCGCTGAAGAACGTGGGCATGGTCACTCGTCTTTCCACGCTCATCGCGCTGCCCCGCGCTGTAGTGAGGGCATCGAAGGTGCTGAAGAACTTCGGCGCCGACGTGGTGATCGGCGTGGGCGGATACGCTTCCGGTCCGGCCATGCTGGCTGCGGTGCTGGGTCGCATTCCGACACTGGCGTTTGAGTCGAACGTCATACCCGGCTTTGCCAATCGCATCGTCGCTTCCTACGTGAGGGCGGCGGCTGTCCACTTCAAGGAAACTGCGCGCTACTTCCCCAACGCCGTCGTGACCGGCGTGCCCGTGCGCAAGGAATTCTTCAACTTGCCGCCGCGGGAAGCAGGCTCGCCGCCAACCGTGCTGGTCTTCGGCGGCAGCCAGGGTGCCCGCGCTCTCAATCGGACGATCACAGCAGCCCTGCCATTGCTGAAGAGTGCGGTTCCCGGGTTGCGCATTGTCCACCAAGCCGGACCGCGAGACCTGGAAGAGGTACAGGCGGCCTACGGAGAAGCCGGCTGGGACACCGACGCGGCGCAGGTCTCCGCCTTCATTGACCGGATGCCCGATGCCTTTGCCGCGGCCGATTTGCTGCTGTGTCGCGCCGGCGCTTCCACTGTGGCTGAGGTAACGGCCGCAGGGAAGCCGGCCATCTTCGTGCCGTTTCCCCGGGCGGCTGATGATCACCAGCTCCGCAACGCCCAGGCCCTGGAGCGGGCTGGCGCCGGCCAGATCATCCCGGAAGCGGAACTCACCCCGGAGAAACTGGCGGTGGCGGTGGCGGCTCTGCTGAAGGACCGCTCGCGCCTGGCAGAGATGAGCACGGCCGCCCGCAAACTGGCCCATCCCGACGCCGCGCAAAGGATTGCTGCGATAGCAGTGGAGATAAGCGCGGGAAAGGGCTGACCTTCTGCGGTTAATATAGGTTTCGCGCATGTTCGCCCGTATCCATCACGTGCACTTCGTCGGCATTGGCGGCATCGGCATGAGCGGCATTGCCGAAGTGCTGCTCAACCTGGGCTACAAAGTCTCCGGTTCCGACCTGAAGGCATCGGCGATCACTGAGCGACTGGCGCGCCTGGGTGCGACGACATATGAGGGACATCGCGCAGAAAACGTGGCCGGTGCAGAAGTGGTAGTGGCCAGTTCCGCCGTCGCGCGTGAGAATCCCGAGGTCGTTGAGGCGCGGCGTTTGCATGTGCCCGTGATCCAGCGGGCGGAGATGCTGGCCGAGTTGATGCGCCTGAAGTACGGCATCGCCATCGCCGGCATGCACGGCAAGACTACGACCACGTCCATGGTCGCGGCGGTGCTGGCGGCCGGCGGACTCGATCCGACGGTTGTGGTCGGCGGTCGTGTGGACGCGATGGGCTCGAATGCACGGCTGGGCAAGTCGCAGTATCTCGTCGCCGAGGCTGACGAGAGCGACCGCTCGTTCCTGAAGCTCTCACCCATCCTCGCCGTGGTCACGAACATTGACCGTGAGCACATGGACTGCTATCGCCACATGCGCGACGTGATGCGTGCCTTCCGCGACTTTGTGGAGCGCATTCCGTTTTACGGCATGGCCATCCTGTGCAACGACGATCGCCGGCTGCGCCACCTGCTGCCACGCCTCACCCGACGCGCCGTGACCTACGGGACGCGCGAAGGCTCCGACTTCCGCATTACCGGTGTGAAAACGCGGGGCGGCGCCGCGGGCCATCCCCTGAGCCGGTTCCAGGTGAGCTTCCGCGGGCGCTCATTGGGCGAGTTTCGGCTGCATGTCCCGGGTGCGCACAACGTGCTCAACGCGACTGCGGCCATCGCCGCCGGCATTGGCCTCGACGTGGCCGCCGACCAGATCCGCGAAGCGCTGGAAGCCTTTCGCGGCGTGGACCGCCGCTTCCAGTTGCGGGGACAGGCTGCGGGCGTGACGGTGCTCGACGACTACGGCCACCATCCCACGGAGATCCGCGCCACCCTCGCGGCCGCCCGGCAGTGCGGCTACCGCGGGATCCACGTCGTGTTCCAGCCGCACCGCTACACCCGCACGCAGTTGCTGATGGACGACTTCGCCACTGCGTTTGCAGATGCCGATTCCGTGTTCGTGCTCGACATCTACGCGGCCAGTGAAGCGCCCATCGCCGGAGTGAGCGGGGAAGTTCTGGCGC
>JBOGLL010000095.1:0-5067 GCA_050746065.1 Terriglobales bacterium
CGGGCCTTCAGGCCCGACTCGCGCAGCGACCGTGCCGAATCGGCCCGAAGCAGGGATGGGGCTTCAGCCCCTGGCGAGAAGATAGTCCGCCTGCCTGGTTCGGGCGGCGCCTGCGACATCGCCTCGCTGGCCCAGCGCTTCGTCGTCCTGCTGGAGCACGATAAGCGGCGGCTGCCGGAGTGCGTTTCCTACGTGACCAGCCCGGGCTACGGCGACGGCAAGGGATGGCGCGAACGCGTGGGGCTGCCACGCGGCGGACCGTCAGCGGCCATCACCACCCAAGCCGTGCTGCGTTTTGGGGATGTAGCGCGGCCGCCCTCGGCCGCGCACGAGGGCGAGGCTTATCTGGCTTCGGCTCATCCGGGTGTGAGTGTGGAGGACGTCGTGGCCAACACGGGATGGAAGCTGCGTGTGGCCGAACGCGTCGAGGTGACGCCCGAGCCGACGACAGCGGAACTCACGGCCATCCGGGAGTACGACAAGAAAGGGTTCTGGACGAAGTGATGCTTACCGCGGATTTACGCGGAGGAACGCGGATCGGGTTTATTGGTTTCAGCAATTGAAGTGCTTATCCGCGTGCATCCGCGTTGATCCGCGGTAAGAAGGGAAGTGATGCCGGCTTACACGACAATCCGTGTCGAGGTCACGCCGCCGCACGCCCGCATCACGCTGGCTTATCCTCCGCAGAACGTCATTGATTTCGCGATGATGGACGAACTGGCGACGGCGCTGGCTGACATCGAATCGCGCAAGGACGTGGTCACGCTGACCATCGCGGGATGGGAGAAGGTCTTTTCCGCGGGCGTGGACGTGGCCGCGCATGCGCCGGACAATGTCCCCGACATGCTGACGAAGTTCCATGGCGTCGTCCGCGCGCTGGTGGCGTCGCGCAAAGTAACCATCGCTTGCGTCCGCGGCAACTGCCTGGGCGGAGGCGCCGAGCTGGCCATGGTCTGCGACCTGGTTTACACGTCCGACGATGCCACCTGGCAGTTTCCCGAGATCAAGCTGGGATGCTTCCCTCCGGTCGCGGCGGTGGCGCTGGCTGCGCTCATCGGGCAGAAGCGTGCGACCGAACTGATACTGACCGCGCGCCAGCTCAAGGGCCCGGAAGCCGCGGCGCTAGGTTTGGCGAACGGCGTCGCCGCCGCAGACGACGTCGAGAACCTGGTGCACGACGCCTGCGAGCGCCTGGCACAGCTTAGTCCAGCCGCACTGCGCGTTACCAAGAAGGCGCTCTACGCCTGGGACGCCATGCATTTCGACAAAGGCCTGGCCCGCGCCGAGCAGATCTACTTTGACGAGCTGATGAAGACGTCGGACGCAGGCGAGGGCATCGACGCATTTCTGGAGAAGCGAAAGCCGGTGTGGAAGGGGAAATGAGCAAGCTCCTCACAATGCGCTCCGCCATTGCCGAACTGGTTCCCGACGGCTCGTCCGTCGCTCTCGGCCTGCAGATGGAGCAGATGATCCCGTTTGCAGCGGGGCACGAGCTCATCCGGCAGAAGAAGCGTGGGCTGACGCTGATCGGTCCGATCTCGGACGTCCTGTTCGACCAGCTCATCGGCGCCGAATTTGAGAATGGACGATGCGTGGAGCGCGTGATCGCGGCGTGGGTGGGCAATGTGATGATGGGCTCGGCCTACAACTTCCGGCGCGCAGTGGAGTCCGGCAAGCTGAAGATCACCGACATGTCCAACTTCAGCGTGGCGCTGGCGCTCCAGGCCGCGGCGATGGGAGTACCCTTCCTGCCCACGCGTACGGCGCTGGGGAGTGATGTGGCGCGCGACAACGAGTTCTTTGCGGAGTTGGAGTCACCGTTCCCGTGTGGGGACGGGTCTTCGACCCGTCCGGCCGGGTCAGAGACCCGGCCCCACACAGGTGTGAGCAGGTCGGAAACCCGGCCTCACACAAGTGAGAAGCTTCTCGCCGTCAAGGCCCTCGCGCCCGACGTGGCCATCGTCCACGTGCAGCGCGCCGATGCCGAGGGCAACGCGCATTGCTGGGGCAACTTCGGTGTGATGCTTGAAGGTGTGCGCGCAGCCAAGCGCGTCATCTTGGTGGTGGAGAAAGTGGTCGAGCGGGAAGTGATTTCGAGCGATCCAAACCGCACCGTGATCCCCGGCTTTCTGGTGAATGCGGTGGTGGAGTGCCCCTACGGCGCGCATCCCTCGCCGGTGCAGGGTTGCTACAGTCGCGACGACGCGGCCTTCCAGCAGTATCACCAGCAGACCAAGACTCCGGCGGACTTCGATGCCTGGCTCAAGCGCTGGGTGCTGGACGTGGTCGACCGCCGCGAGTACATGAACCTGGTCGGCGCTTGCCGGCAGCAGGAGCTGAGTGTGAAGAAGCACGCGTATGCGGCAGAGGCGGATTTTGGGTATTGATTCTTTTCATTCCGAGCGAAGCGAGGAACCCTTATACCCGGGATCCTGTGCGGTTAGCTGGGGTCCCTCGGCACTGCTTCCTCGCAGGCTCGGTCGCAGGCGCTCGGGATAGCAACCTATGGACTTCGAAATCACACCCGAATCAGTGAAGGCCCTGGCAGACAGCGGCGCACAGTTCACGCTGCTCGACGTGCGCGAGCCCTGGGAAGTGCAGACGGCGCGCATCGCGGGTTCGGTGCTGATCCCCATGGGCGACATTCCCGTGCGGGCACACTTGGAACTCGACCCGGAGGAGCACATCGTGGTGGTCTGTCATCATGGCGTGCGTTCGTTGAACGTCACGCAGTGGCTGCGCCAGCAGGGATTCGAAAAAGTGCAGTCCATGCGCGGCGGCATCGATCAATGGTCTCGAACGGTGGACTCCAAGGTCCCGCTCTATTGAATGGGTTCACTGGCAACTGGGTACTAGGTACTAGGTACTGAGTACTGTGAAAAAAGAACTTCTCCAACTCCGGATCAACGGCCGCCTGCGCGAGCTGGCGGTGGAGCCGTCGAAGCTCCTGCTCGACGTGTTGCGCGAGGATCTGGGACTCACCGGGTCGAAACGCGGATGCGATGACTCTTCTTGCGGTGCCTGTACGGTGATGGTGGACGGCGTGCCCATGATGGCGTGCACGCTGCTGGCCGCGAGTTGCCCGGCGGACGAGCACGAGATCACCACCATCGAAGGCGTGGCCGAGCACGGTGCGCTGGCCGCCATTCAGAAGGCTTACGGCGATTGGGGCGGCGCGCAATGCGGCTTCTGCACGCCCGGCTTCCTGATGACGGTGAAGGCGCTGCTGGCCGCGAATCCCGAGCCCACGGAGAACGAGATGCGCCGCGCCCTGAGCGGCAACCTGTGCCGCTGTACCGGCTACTCGCAGATGTACCAGGCCATCAAGGCGGCGGTGGAGGCGGAGCAGAAGGGGATGGCGCAATGAGTTGCGAGTACCCAGTTGCGAGTTGTTCGAACTAACGACTAACGACTAACGACTAACGACCAACGACGAATGACCGACTTCTCCATCATCGGCAAATCGGTTGCGTTTGTGGACGCGGCGGCGAAGACCACGGGCGCGGGCAAGTGGCCGCGCTTTCCGCGGCGTCTGAGCCGCGGGCGGCCATCCCGAGCGAAGCGAGGGATCTCATGAACAGCTTTTCGGTGATTGGAAAGCCAGTGGCCTTTGTGGACTCGGCGCAGAAAACCACTGGCGCCGGCAAATACACCGACGACCTCTCGCTGCCCGGCATGCTGATCGGAAAGATCCTGCATTCGCCGCATCCGCACGCGCGCATCAAGAGGATTGATGCCTCGAAGGCCCTTGCTCTCGAAGGCGTGGTCGCCGTGGCCACCGGAAAAGACGCGCCCAACCAGTACGGCATCCTGCCCGTCGGGCACGATGAGACCGCGCTCGCCGTGGACAAGGTGCGCTACATAGGCGACAACGTTGCCTGCGTGGCCGCGGTGTCGGAGTTCGTCGCCGAACAGGCGCTGGAGCTGATTGACGTGGAGTACGAGCTGCTGCCCGCATATTTCGATCCGGAAGAATCCATGAAGGCGACGGACGACCTGATCCACGATCACAAAGCCAACAATCTCGAGAAGGATTACCACCACGTCTTCGGCGATCCCGACCACGGCTTTGCCGAGGCCGATTACGTTGCTGAGGGCCGCTACATCGCGGGCGAAGTGACGCACGCCGCCCTGGAGCCGCATTCCACGCTGGCCTCGTTCGAGCTTGACCCGCATACCGGCAAGCCCGGACGGCTGACGGTGTGGTCGTCCACCCAAGTGCCGTACTACCTCCAGCACAAGCTCTCGATTGTCCTCGAGATGCCCATGTCGCAGATTCGCGTGATCAAGCCGCTGGTGGGCGGCGGCTTCGGCGGCTAGAGTGAAGTGATCCCGCTGGAGATCATCGCGGCGGTGGCGGCACGGGCCGCGCGCGTTCCGGTGAAGATCACCTATACGCGCGAGGAGGTGTTCTGGGCGCATCGCGGACGTCCGCGCACCATCATCGATTTGAAAACGGGGGTAAAGAACGACGGCCGCATCACCGCCGTGGCCGCGCGCGTGGTCCAGGACGGTGGCGCCTACTGCTCCTACGGCGTCGTGACCATCCTCTACTCCGGGGCGCTGCTGGGCGCGCTTTATGACATTCCCAACATCCGCTACGACGGCTACCGCGTCCTGACCAACAAGCCCGCCTGCGGCGCCATGCGCGGACACGGCACGGTGAACGTGCGCTTCGCCTTCGAGTCGCAGCTCGACGAGATCGCGGCCGCGCTGAATCTCGATCCAGCGAATGTCCGCCGCAGCAACCTGCTCAAGCCCCCGTGTATCACCGTGAACGGACTGCGCGTCCAGAGCTACGGCTTGCCGGAGTGCATCGAGAAAGTTGTCGAGCGCTCGGGATGGAACGTACTGCGCGGCAAGGGCGAGCGCGGGCGCGGCCTCGGCTTGGGTTGCAGCCACTACGTGAGCGGCGCGGCCAACTCCATCATCCGGTCGGACATGCCGCACTCCACGGTGAACATCAAGGTGGACCGCGACGGCGGCGTAGTGGTCTATACCGGCGCCAGCGAAATCGGTCAGGGCTCGGACACCATGACCGCGCAGATTGCCGCCGAGGCGCTGGGC
>JBOGLL010000096.1:0-17520 GCA_050746065.1 Terriglobales bacterium
GGTGATTAGCCGCGTCGACCGTCGGACCGTGCCCCCTGCGCAGGACTCTCCGAGGAAGTAAGCGACTCGGGAGGAGAGCGGATAGGTAATCTTTAATACCCTGTCCTAGTGGGCATTCCGTAAGTGACCGAAAGATTACTACTTGGATACGCTTTCTGCTTTACATCCGAGCGCCCTTATATAAAATTACGCCTGCCCTAGTTAGTTCAGCAGAGAAAAGTAACCCTGTTTGCCAGTACCAGAGATTTAGCTCTGGAGGGCAAAGCTTTTCCACTATGTGAAAGGCTTTTCCCTGGTGAAGCAGAATTGCAGTCCCTGGAGAGTGTGGCGGTAAACACTCTAAGTTACTGATTACAAGAGCGTTGCCATGTGTTACCGGGTCGCTTGAGGTGTGCAGTGTTTGGCGTTTCGCATGCAAAGGTTTGTAATGCCTCCCCCCGGCAGTTGCGTCCCCTTGGGAAAAGTGTGAATCAAACCATGCCTTCAAGCCTGAGAGTGAATGTGCGGGGAAGAGTGTCCAAGCGCCGTGGATGGTCCAGGATCGGCTCTGCGGACCCGGCAAGCATCGTGGTTGTCCTCCTGGTTACGCTCCTGCTGGTAGGCTGCGGCGGGCCTGGAGGGGACCCTCCCAAGAACCAGAACAACACCGCTCCGGCCATCGCCAGCATTTCGCCCAACACGGGTTTGTCGTCCGGCGGTACCGCGGTGGTGATCACTGGCACGAACTTTCAGAGCGGTGCAACGGTCGTCTTTGGCGGCACCCAAGCGGCCAGCGCCACGGTCGTGAACGCTAGCCGGATTGAAACGGTCACGCCGGCGCACGCTTCGGGTGCGGTCACGGTGGAGGTGCGCAATCCGCGTGGCGGCGGCTCCGGCAGCATGGGCAACGGCTTCACTTATACCGGCTTCTCCATCACTTCGGTTTCTCCCAATACTGGGCGGGCCTCGGGCGGCACCTTCGTTACCATCAACGGCACCGATTTTCAGTCTGGGGTAACTGCCTTCTTTGGGCCGAATCCGGCGACCTCGGTGACCTTTCTGAATTCCACACAAATCACCGCGCTCACCCCGGCGGGCCCGAGCGCGGGCGGGTCCGTGAACGTCCAGCTCAACAATCCCAACGGGGGCGTCGTTACCCTTACCAACGGATTTACGTACCTTGGCGTCACCAGTGTATCCCCCGATTCCGGCGGGACGGCGGGCGGCACCACGGTAACCCTCACCGGCAGCGGTTTCGTCTCCGGCGCCACTGTGACCTTTGGCGGGACCCCAGGCACCTCGGTCATTTTCGTCAGCTCTACACAGCTCCAGGCGGTGACCCCGGCACACACCGCAGGCGCCGTTAACGTGCTGGTCACCAACCCGAGCGGCGCGACCGCCACCCTGACCAACGGCTTCACCTATACTAGCCAGCCCACGGCGACCAGCCTTTCGCCCAGCTCAGGCCCGACAGCGGGCGGGACAACCGTCACCATCACGGGCAGCAACTTCCAGTCGGGTGCTACGGCCACCTTCGGCGGAACCAGCGCGACCTCGGTGGCCTTCGTCAGTTCCACCCAGCTCACGGCCGTAACTCCGGCCAAGGCCGCTGGCAGTGTCGACGTAAAGGTGACCAACCCGGGCGGCCTGTTTACGACGCTGACCAACGGTTTCACCTACACCAGCGCTCCTCTTATTAGCAGCATTACGCCCACCTCCGGCCCGGCGACGGGCGGGACCTCGGTGACCATCAGCGGTTCTAACTTCCAATCGGGCGCCACTGTAACTCTCGGCGGAACCAACGCCTCTTCGGTCGTCTTCGTCAATTCCACCCAGCTCACGGCCATAGCACCCGCCCATGCCGCGGGAACGGTCAACGTGGTGGTAACCAACCCCGGCGGCGCCAGCGCCACCCTGAGCAACGGCTACACCTATGTCACCGGCTTCGCAGTGGCCAGCATCAGTCCGGGCACCGGCCCGACCAGTGGCGGAACTGCGGTTACCATCAGCGGATCCGGCTTCCAGTCGGGAGCGCAAGTACATTTCCTCTCTCCCACCAGCCCCTCGGGGTCGGCGGCCACTAACGTAGTCTTTGTGAACTCTACCCAATTGACGGCGGTGACGCCTGCGTTCCCTGCCGATTCCGCCGACGTGCGCGTTACCAACCCGGGTGGCGCTACCGCGACCCAGCTCGACGGCTTCACTTTTGTGAGCAACCTCACGATTACTTCCGTGAGTCCGTCCTCCGGCACTACCGCCGGTGGCACCAGCGTTACCATTAACGGAACCGGCTTCCTGTCAGGCCCGACCGTCAGCTTCGGCGGAGTTAACGCCACCTCAGTAGTCTTCGTTAGCGCGACGCAGGTCACCGCGGTCACTCCGGCGCACGCGGCCGGGCCCGTGGATGTTCGCGTGGTCAACGCTATCAGCGGCGACAGTGCCATCCGTCCCAGCGGTTTCACCTACACTGCCCCGCCGGTGGTGACCAGCGTATCCCCGGCCAACGGCTCGCCCGATGGCGGAAACGTGGTCATCATTAACGGTTCGGCTCTTCAGAGCGGCGCCACGGTAACCTTTGGTGGAAGCCCCGCAACCGGCGTCACGTTCATCAGCTCCACGCAGCTCCAGGTAACCACTCCGGCCCACGCTGCGGGTGCGGTGACCGTGCAGGTCACGAACCCCAACGGGCAAAGCGGCTCGAAGAGCAACGCATTCACCTATAACTCGTCCATGTCGGTCACCAGCATTTCCCCGGCCGGTGGCGTCTCCGCGGGCGGCGAAAGCGTCACCGTTTCCGGCTCCGGCTTCCAACCCAATACCACCGTGTTCTTCGACCAAGATTCTGCCCAGTCGGTCAACCTGGTCAGTTCGTCACAGATTCAAGCGGTCACGCCCCCTCACAGCACGGGCGTAGTGGATATCAACGTCGCAACTCCTGACAGCCAGTTCGATGCCCTGGTCGGCGCCTTTGAGTACTCGACCGGCAAATCGCAGACGGTTACCCCAACCGTGGCCAGCGTGTCTCCCAACAGCGGCATCCAGAACGGCGGCACCGCAGTGACCCTCACGGGCACCAATTTCGCTCCCGGTCTCACGGTTACCTTTGACGGGATTACGGCCAGCGCTGTCAATGTGGTCAGCGGCGGCCAGATCACCTGCAGCACGCCCGCGCACGCCGCCGGCGCTGTGGACATTGTGGTCACCAATCCCGACGGCGGAACGGGAACCTTGGCTTCCTCCTACAACTACCTGGGGCTGGATCTGGTGACCATCACGCCGACGGCTGCTAACATCGCTGGAGGCACGGTGATCACTCTGAACGGAACCGGATTCCAGAACGGCGCGTCGGTGCTAATGGGCGGCTTGCTGGCGGCTACTACCTTCATCAACTCCACCCAGATTCAGGCCACCGCTCCGTCTCATGCCGCGGGCGTAGTCGACGTCAAGGTCACCAACCCAGACACCGTCAACGACACGCTGCTCGCGTCGCTCACTTACACCAACCCCCCGGGCATCTCCGGCCTGATTCCCGATTCCGGCCTCAACACCGGGGGCACTGCGGTCATCATCCAGGGCATTGGCTTCCAGTCGGGAGCCACCGTAAGCTTCGGTTCCTTGCCGGCCACTTCCGTCACCTTTGTCAGCTCCAGCGAAGTGCGCGCCGTAACCCCGGCTCAAGCCGTCGGAACCGTCGACGTCCGGGTGAACAATCCTGACGGCGGCATCGCCGCGCGTAGCAACGGTTTTCGCTACGGCCAAGTCCTGTTCCAGGACGGCTTCGAAAGCGGCAGCCTGTCCAACTTCAATTATTTCCAAACCGCCGATCGCGTCACCATCAATACCAACGCGTCGTTCGTGCGCAACGGCACCAAGTCCGTCCAGATCCGCTATGACGTCTGCGGGGACAGCACCAACGTGGCTTGCGGTGCCGCTCACCAGGACAAGAACCGCTACGTTTCGAAGGAATTCACGGCAGGTTTGTCGAGGTTCAACATCCGCGGAAACGTCTACCTCAAGACCCCGGAACCGGGCGCCAGCGCCGACATGCAACGCAAGCTCTTGTACATCAAGGCCGCCACTGGTCCCTCCGGTACGCCTAACAATTTGTGGTCCATTGTTCTTACGATGGACTCCGCCAAGAATGGCCTCCGCGTTTCGTATAATCCCCAGACCGGCACTGCCGCTAGCGTCAGCCTCTACGGAAACGACAATGAACTTGGGAACAAGAGCAGCCTGGTAAACGGCATCTTCGAACTTCAGTTCGACCGCTGGTATTTGGTTGAAATGGAGGTGCAGCTCAAGAGTGCTCTGGGCGCGAAGGATGCGCGCGTGCTCGTCTATATCGACGGCAACCTGGTGTTCCGGCACACGATATTTACGAACGGAACCGCCGGCACTTGCCCGGGACGAACCTATGCCTGCCCCGCTTTCCCTTTGGACGCTGTGTTTGACAGTGGAAAGATCACCCGCATCGAGATCGGAAACCAGGCAGACCGGGTGAATTTCCTGGTAATGGATGAGTTGCGCTTCTGGGACGACATCGTCATCGGAGACGCATACGTCGGACCGTAACTATGCGAAGCTAGCTCCATCATCCGACTTGTGGAGCGCAGTACCGCCCCGTCCTTTCCCCTCTTCGTCCCGAGAGGTGGTGTAGTTCGCTTGTGTAAGAAGCAGGAACGTATAAATTGGCTTTGGTCTGAGCTGCCACAGCCGATCCTTCAGGACTGAGACGTTACCCGCTTCCCTTTCGTATGATGAGGGGAGGTCGGACCGCGGCGGTGTTTCGGCGGGCAGTCAGCGGACCAGCCGGCTGCGAGGGATGCCATGCCTGCAATAGAGTGGAACAAACGAGTATGGGGCGAGAGCTATTCCTGGCATGACCAGGGAGACGAATGGTCGGCCCCGTGGGGTGGAACCGAGATGCTGTGGTACACGACTCTGTGGCCTCGGGTCCGGAACTTCTTGCCCTGCAGGACCATTCTCGAGATAGCCCCGGGCCACGGGCGCTTTACCGTGTATCTGAAGGACTTGTGCCAACGCCTGGTCGCAGTCGACGTCAACGAGGCTTGCATTCAGGCATGCCGGGCCAGGTTTGCCGCCGAGAATCACATGGAGTTCCACGTTAATGACGGCAAATCGCTAGCCGCGGTGTCAGACGAGTCGGTGGACTTCGCATTCAGCTTCGACAGCTTGGTGCATGCAGAAGCCGACGTGATCGAAGCCTACCTTCAGGAGCTGGCGAACAAACTTACTCCCGGCGGCATCGCATTCATTCATCACTCGAATATGGGAGCCTGTTCCCTCGCGTGCCGGATCTCCACGCTCGTGCCCAAGGGCGGGCCTCTCGGATTAGAGCCGCGCAGCAGCTTGATTCTCCGCGGGCTTCTTCCCGACAGCTCCGCATGGCGGGCCCAATCGGTAACTGCAGAACGTGTTCGACAGATGGGGGAGGCCAGGGGCCTGCGGTGCCTCATACAGGAGAAAATCAGCTGGAAACACGGCAAGTACCTGATCGATTGCTTGTCGGTGTTGGCCCGCGCGAAACCCGGAGTTGCGCATGGTCCTGTGCGGGAGAACCCGGGATTCGCGAAGTTTGCCGCAGCAGTGAAGGAAACTGTGGAGTTGTATCGAAACGGACCGGAGAAAACAGAATAAATGAATCGCGGGAGCTTCAGGCTGAGGATGCGGCTGGAAGCCTCTTGGGCCGCCATTCCGAAGCAATTTGCCAGGTAGGCCAAAGGCTGCACCGCAAAGCGAGGGGAACCGCGCCCCATCTGCCAATGGTCACTCCAGCCCCCATCCGCTCGCTGTTCGTGATGCACGTCGGCTCCAACATTGGTTACGCCATTGCTCCTCTGGAAGCGCTCTTCTACCAGGTCGGCTTGGAGATCGGCGGCGGTGACCCCGGCTGTGTTCATTTTGCCTACAAGAACTTTTATCGCGGCCATCCCACCACCCTCCCAGAATCATTTAGTCAGCTCCTGGAATTCGACCTTGCTGATGAGCAGCCCTCCAATCTTGATCGTCTGTCGCAATGCGTGCATCAACACGGCATCGAATTCGCTCTAATCTTCGACATCAAGCCGGTCCATCCCTTGTTTCGGCACCTGCGCAGGGCCGGCGTGCGGACCATCCTCTCCTACTGGGGCGCCCCCATGGCCGCGCGCCCCCCGGCATGGAAGTTCATGCTCAAACGGCTTCATTTCGCACTCTCGGATTCCAGAGTCGATGGGCTTATCTTCGAGTCTCGCGCCATGGCCGACCTGGCGGTTCATGGCCGTGGAATACCCGAACAGATGCTGGACGTGGTGCCTCTCGGCGTGGATACGTCCCTCTTCCACCCCGGGCCGTCGGATTATGTCTACCAACAGTTCGCCTTCCCCAGCGATCGCAGGGTCATCGTCTATGCAGGCCACATGGAACCACGGAAGGGCGTGCACTCGCTGGTACACGCGGCCGTCGAGTTGCTCCACCGTCGCGGGCGACGCGATGTCTGTTTTCTCCTCTGTGGCAACAAGGACCAAGAGAGTCGCGAGTACCAGCAAATCTACGCCGGTCTCGGCCTTGACCAGTTCATCCTCTTCGGAGGCTATCGGCAGGACCTCGCTCGCATTCTGCCGGGATGTTTCTGCGGGGTCATACCCTCCACCGGCTGGGATTCATTTCCCCGAACGCCGCTGGAAATGGCGGCCTGCGGGCTTCCTGTGATTGCCTCGCGTCTGCAGGGACTGCCGGAAGCCGTCCTCGACGGCGAGACGGGCCTGCTTTACGAACCCGGCAACGTGACCGCGCTGGCTGATGCCATCGCCTCGTTGCTCGACCAGCCGCAGCGCGCCGCAGAATACGGACGGCGGGGACGCCTGCGCTGCGAAGGAGACCTTCACATTGATGCACAACGGGAGCGCCTCCTCGCGGTATTGAGAAAGCGCCTCTTTCCTGGCGCCACTCCCTGACGCAGTGGCCCGCCGAGGAAGGCCTGCTGCGCTGGTTAGGCGTCCCCCGAACACGTGCCCATCTCCACACTTCCTTTACGGACTTGAATACAATCTGCCTGACGGCCTGGCTTGAGTGCCGTGGGAAAAACAGACAGTATAGGGAGCAGGGGCGATGCCCTCTGAAGCTCGATGGCGCCGGGCGCAGGCCTACGAGCGCTTCTACTGGGAGCGCGAAGCGGCGCGCCTCCGCGAGTTCGCCATCGATTCCCCCGACGGCTGGTATCGTTGGAAGGCCAGCCAGATGGAGAAGCATCTCGCCGGCTTGCTGCCGGAGGACCGGAAAGCCACGGCCCGAGTGCTGGAGATCGGCTGCGGGCCCGTGGGCATTGTCAGCTTCCTGGGCTGGGGAGAACGTCACGCCATCGACCCCTTGGAAGACTTTTACCGCACTCAGGAAGCGTTCTCGAAATATCGTGACCCGGCGGTTCGTTTCCAGACCGCCCGGGGAGAGTGGCTGCCTTTCGATCCCGCGGGCTTCGATCTGGTGATCCTGGAGAATGTTCTCGATCACGTGCAGGCAGCCGGCCACTTGCTGGGGGAAATAGGCCGCGTACTGAAGCCCGACGGCCTGCTCTATTTCACCGTGAACGTGCGTACCGCATGGGGCGCGGCTCTGCATTCCCTCTTGGCCCTGCTCCTCATAGACAAGGGCCACCCCTATTCGTTTACCGCCGGCGGTATCCGCCGCTTCCTGGCGGCCAACGGCCTCCGCATCCGGCGTGAGAGTCTGGATGAATACCTCCAGGCGCGCGCGCAGGATCGTCGCTCCCCCTCGCTCAGGGATAAGATCAAGAGCTACACCGGCCTTTCCGAATTCGTGTTCTACTCCGTGTGCTCCAAGGCGCCGTGAGGGCAGGAATGCTCAGCCGATGACTCCAACCACTATCGAAGTTTGCACCGACCCTGCGGCCTGGGACGCCTACATCCAGCGCGCCCCCTCGGCGTGTGCGTATCACTCCTGGGCCTGGAAGACGATCATCGAGGATACCTACGGCCACTCTACTCACTACCTGGCTGCACACTCAAAGGGCGACGGCGTGATTCAGGGCGTCCTGCCTCTGGTGGAAATGAAGAGCCTGCTGTTCGGCCACTTCCTGATCTCGATGCCCTTTGTAAACTACGGCGGCGTAGTGGCGGACAACGACGAAGCGCGCGATCTCCTGCTCTCCCGCGCCGCCGATTTGGCTCGCGAGTTGGGAGCACACCACATCGAACTGCGCCAGGGTGCACCCACGGACACCGGGTGGCAAGACGCTTCTGCCAAGGTGGCGATGATCCTGCGCCTGCCGCAGAAGGAGTCCGAACTTTGGGACGCGCTCAGTTCCCGCCTGCGCAACAAGGTGCGCAACGCTCGCAAGCACGGACTGGAATGCAGATGGTCAGGCAGTGAAGAACTGGCCAGTTTCTACTCGGTGTTTGCCGCCAACATGCGCAACCTGGGAACGCCCGTGTATCCGCGAAGTTGGTTCGAGAACGTCTGCCGCGGTTTGGGAGGGTCGTGCCGTATCCTTACGCTCTGGAAAAGACGCGACCCGGTTGCTGCGACCATCTTCACTTCGTTCCGCGATGCCGCCGAACTGCCCTGGATCGCTTCCATTCCCGAGGCCCGCGGAGAATACTCCACCATTCTGCTCTACTGGACCGCCATGGAGTGGGCCATCCAGCACGGCTTTCGCAGTCTGGACCTTGGACGCTGCACCCCCGGCAGCGGCACGCATCGCTTCAAGCAGCAGTGGAAACCCGAAGAAGTTCCGCTGCACTGGTACTACTGGCTTGCGCCCGGTGTATCCCTTCCCCATCTCCGGCCGGACAACCCCAAGTATCGGCTGGCCATACGCCTGTGGCAGCGCCTGCCGTTATTCGTGGCCAACCGTCTAGGGCCGCGCATCGTGCGCTCCATCCCTTGAGCGGGAATTCACACGTAGCGCATGTAAACGAATGGCCCGTGGTATAGACACGTCCTGGAAAATCGTGCGTTGCTACGGGCGGGCAGGTTGAAGCGCCGGTTCGGCCTGGTCGTGCAGCAATGACAGCCCGCGCATGTGTTCCGGCCGGGGCATTCCGAGCACCTCCAGGGCGGTGGGTGCGATGGCCATCAGCGGCACTTTTTCGGAATGGACCTTGCTCTTGCGGTCGGGACGGCGGATCCACAGCAGACCGTCCGAGTGGTGCATCCCGCTCTTGGTATCTTCCACGTGGTAGAACATGTTGAAAAAGGGTGCCGAGCGACCCGCACCGCCCGTGTGGAGCACTGCGTCCTCGGGCAGCCGGTTAAAGATGGCGCAGCCACAGTAGAGCGCGGCTTCATTGCGCCGCGCAAAAATTGCTGCCCGGCCGTCCACTTCCAGGGCGCGCAGCCGCAGCTCCGCATTCTGGGCGGCGGATTCCGTCTCAAAGATCAGATGAAACTGTTCCGCCATTACGGGTGAAACCTCATAGGGAACGCTGACCCCGGCAAAGTCCAGCAAGTTCTCAAACTTGTGCGGCCGGTAGAACGTCTTGCCCCCCTGCTCTTCATAGATCAAACAGGGTTGCTGGCTCAAGGCAGTGCAGAAAATGAGGGTGGTCTCGGCGTCCGCCAGTTCCAGAAACCCAGCGATCAGTTTGTCCATCTGCTGATAACCGAACAGGATGGCATTCTCAAACTCTTTCTGCTCTTTGGAGCTCGGCGCCACCTTGAAAAGATCCGGCTCCAGGTTCCGCCAGTAGGAGTGCTGGAAGTGCGCCGTGCTGTTGGAAAAGAAGGTGGAAAACTGCGGGGTCAACTTTCGATAGCAGGAGCGAAACAAATCGAACTGCAGCCGGTCCAGAATCATGGCCCGCTTCCATCGGTTCCGCTTTCCGCTTTCCGACGACAACTGCTGCACAATCGAGCCGACTGTTTCCGCCGATAATCCGTTTTTCACCATGAACGAGAGAAACTTCAAGTAGTCGGCTTTACTCAGGGGCACGCGCTCATTGGTATGCTCGAGGACATGCTGTTGCACGAAGCGGAAGTACGGCTGTAGCGAATCGGGAGTGGGAGGAAAGGCGCTGGTCCAGGGATCGGGAAGGAAATATCCATTCAACGGTACGTCGTAGTGGCTATTCATGCTGCCGCACACCCAGACCCGTCCGCCCGCGGCCGACACCACATCCCAAATGCACTTCTGTCGGAGCTTGTGGCCCTCGCCGAGTACACGGATGCCGTGCTCGCTGTAGGGAACGCCGGCATGAACGCTCACCCATTGCACCCAGGGATTTAACGTTGGCGGCTGTGCATCGGCTTCCGTCAGGTACGCCTGCGATTCCTGGTACAGCTTCTGGAAGTTCGGCAGCTTTCCCTCGCCCAGGAAGCGAAACATGAGAGACGGTGAAAGTTCATTGAACTCGATCATGATCACCGACTGCTTCGCCTTCATGAACTCTCCTCTGTGCGCCGCCTAACAGATCGCCGGAACGCCCTGGCGGTTCCGGCTCCGCTGTCAAAAACCAGCCTTCGCCGTATATTCTAACCCAGTCTTTCAGTGTTTTCGGGCGCTGCACCGGTGGGCGGAAGCCGAGGAGCGGCCGCCTAGCGCAACCGAACTGAATCTGGAGGCAAGGCTTGAGGCTACTCGTCACCGGCGGCGCAGGATATATCGGCAGCGTGGTGGCTGCCGAACTGTTGAAGGCCGGTCACTCGGTCGTCATCTTTGACAATCTGAGCCACGGACGGCGCGCGGCGGTGCCAGCCGGTGCCAGCCTGGTGGTTGGGGATATCGAGTCGCGTCCGCAGATCGACGACCTCTTCCGCTCCCATGCCATCCACGCCGTCCTGCATTTCGCTGCCCTCGTCGAGGCCGCCGAATCTATGCAGGTCCCGGAACGCTACTTTCGAACCAATACCGTTGCCACGTTGACCCTGCTGGAATCCATGCGGGAACATGGCGTCGGCCGCCTGGTCTTCTCCTCCACCGCTGCGGTCTACGGCGCGCCCGAGCGCATCCCCATCGAGGAATCCGACCCGATGCAGCCTTCCAACGCCTACGGCGAATCCAAACTCATGGTGGAAAGAATGCTGGAATGGTTTCACACAGTGTATGGTCTTCGCTATGCCAGTCTGCGCTATTTCAACGCCGCAGGTGCTGTTGGCGGTCTCGGCGAAGATCATCGCCCGGAGTCTCACCTGATCCCGCTGATTCTCAGAGTGGCCCTGGGGAGGGAACCGCACGTGAAGATATGCGGCACCGATTATTCCACGCCGGACGGCACCTGCATCCGGGACTACATCCACGTCCTCGACTTGGCAGCAGCTCATCACCTCGCTTTGGAGGCACTCTCGCAACGCGGCCGCATGATCTACAACCTTGGTCTGGAACGAGGCTTCAGCGTCCGCGAAGTTGTGGACGCTGCCCGGCGCGTGACCGGCCACGCTATTCCCGCGCTGGAATCCCCTCGCCGCCCGGGCGATCCGCCGGTTCTGGTTGCCAGTTCGAAAAAGATCAGGCAGGAACTGTCCTGGCAGCCACGGTTCCCAGATCTTCAGGCAATCATTTCCAGCGCCTGGGATTGGCATCGCAGCTACCCCGACGGCTATGCGTGAAGGCTCTAACGCGCGTCGGGCCGGGCTCGTAACGCAGCTGCTACTGGCGTTGCTGTTCTTTCTCCCTCCGCCCGCCCACGCCACCTCCGACCTGCTCCTCCCCGAGCGCGTCCTGGTGGTCTACAACTCCAAGGCCAAGCACTCGAAAAAAATCGCCGACGCCTACGTCGCCGCGCGCGGCATTCCCGCTGCCAACCAATGCGCACTCCGCCTGAGCTGGCATGAGGTTTTCTACAAGCCCTACGACGGCACCGTCTCCGTTCCGGCCGCGGCGTGGGACAAGAAAGTGCGCGATCCCATCCGCAAGTGTCTCCACGCCGTCGGCCGCCACAAGATCCTCTACATCGTGCTCACTTTCGGCACTCCCTACAAGATCAAGGACCCGCCGCCCCGTCACGGCATTGCTTCCGACCAATACCTGGCCGACATCTGGGGCGAAGCCGGAGCGCAGCCCACGCGGGTGCGCAATCCTTACTTTGCCCAGGGTTGGAGCGCCGCCAACCGCTACCCGCCGCTGGTTTCTCTGGCCGAGTATCGCAGTCGCAGCGATGCCAAGACCATCTACTCCGTCTGGAGGCTGGACGCACCCACACCCGCGCTCGCCCTGGATTTGATTCAGAAAGCGCTGGACGCGGAAAAAAACGGCCTCTCCGGTCAGGCCTGCTTTGACCGCCGCTTCGGCCACGAAATCACCGCGCTCACGGACGCCAGTTACAACGCCGGCGACTGGGACCTTTACCGCGCCGCGCAGATGGTGCGGGAAGCCGGCATCTCCGTTCTCGAAGACGTGCACGCGGAAGAGTTCGGTTCTCCGCCCGCGCCCAAACGTTGCGACAACGCCATTCTCTACGCTGGCTGGTACTCGCTGGATCACTACAACGACGCCTTCACGTGGAAACCGGGCGCCATCGGCCTTCACTTGGACAGCGCTTCTGCCGCAGATCCGCGCGGCGGCAACAACTGGTCGGCCGGCGCGCTGCAGCAGGGCATCACCGTCACCGCTGGTGCGATCACCGAACCGGATCTGTTCGGACTGCCGCACCCCGACGGCGTTTTTCGCAACCTGCTGGAGGGCGCAAACGTAGGCGACGCCTTCCTGCGCAACACTCTTTGGCTGCGTTGGATGATCGTCTACATTGGCGACCCGCTCTACCGCCCCTTCCCCGGCGGACGCTTGCCTAAACCTGCCGACACTGCGCCCCAGCGCGAATGACGCCACGGAACGGGCTGCTACTCGGGAATTGAAAGGAAGTGGGATGTAGCAGGTGAGAACCCGGTACTCGGAACTCGGTACTCGGTACTCTCCTTCAGCTCGACGCCATGGTCTGCGTGGTCTCGCCGGCGATCTCGTAGGAAGTGATGGACGCCGCCACGCCATATTTCAGGTCGCCGCGTTCCACTCGCACCACCTTGGCGACGCAGTGCACCTGCACCTGCGTTGCGCTGTTGTCCTGCGCCGGCAGGTTGAGCACCAATTCGATTTCCGAACCGATCGCCGGCTCCACATCCATGTAGAGGAAAACGCCCGCGGCGCTCACATTTTTCGTGAGGCACTCGCTCTCGTGCACGCCGCCGTTGGTGTACTTCACCGACGCCGGCACTTGCAGCGCTAACCGCTGCAGCGAACGCTGATTGGACTTCGGGTCAGCCATGGAATCTCTTCCTCGGATTGGTGGGCGCTGGTCCGGGGACGACCTGATACTTTGTATGCCAGAACTGCCCGCCTGTCCAGATGCAGCATTTTTCACATCCGGCGAAAACTTCTGCATGCCCCGGGGTTGGCTCGGCCGCCAGCTTGCTTTATCCTTCCTGAGCGACCTTTCTCAGGTCGTCGGAGGCTTGGGTGAAGCGTCGCGGCGTTTTCGCATGGGTGGTCCTGCTCGTCGTTTCGGTCGGCTTTTTCGCGGGCTGTAAGGGCGACCCCAGCGTCCGCAAGCAGAAGTACATGGAGAGCGGCGACCGCTATGCTGCTCAGGACAAGCATCAGGAAGCGGTCATCGAGTACTCCAACGCCCTCACCCTCGACCCAAAGTATGCCCCGGCGCACCACAAGCTGGCCCTTAGTTACCTGAAGCTGCGCTTATGGAACAGCGCCCTTTCCGAGCTGAACCGCACCTTGGAGCTCGAGCCCGACAATCAGGCCGCCAAGCTGGATCTCGGCCGCCTGTTCTTCGTGGCAGGGCATTACACGGAGGCGCTGAACAAGGCCAACGAACTCCTCCAGAAGGACCCCAATAACGTTGACGCGTTGCTACTGAGAGCCGACGCATTCAAGAGCATGGAAGAGTTCCCCGGCGCCCTGCGCGCCGTTCAGGATGCTATCCAGGTTGCGCCAGACCGGTCGCAGTCGTATCTCCTCCTCGCCTCGATTCAGGCTGCCACCGGGCAGAAAAAGGAGGCGGAGGAAAGCCACAAGAAGGCCCTTGCCCTGCTCCCCAACTCCGCCACTCCCCTTCTGGCCCTGGGAAGCTTCTATCAGGGCGAGCGGCGCTGGCAGGAGGCGGAACAGCAGTTCCGTCTGGCGGCACAAGCCGAGCCCTCCAATCCCGTGCCCATTGCCTATCTGGCGCGCCTCGACCTGGCTCAGGGAAACAAGGCCAAGGCGGAGCAGACCCTCATCGACTCCAAGAAGAGCTTCACCACCCAGCCCGAAGGCTATCGCATGCTGGCCGAGTTTTACGTCCTCACCTTCGACTTCGACAAGGCTCTGACTGAATATGGCGCCCTGTACAGCCAGCATCCCGACGACCTGCTGGTAAAGAAGAACTACATCCAGATGCTCATCACGCGGCAGCGCCTGGATGAAGCTTCACAGCTCAACGATCAGATCCTGGCCAAGAATCCCAAAGACATCGAGGGCCTAGTCAATCAGGGACAGATGCTGACCCTGCGCGGACGCGCCAAGGAGGCCGTCTCCATCATCGAGGGCGCCTTGAAGAACGAACCCAGCAGCGCCATCGCTCATTTCCGACTCGGCGTGGCCTTCCGTGAAAGCGGCGACTGGGGGCGGGCCGAGAGCGAATGGAACGAAGCCGCCCGTCTGGGCCCCGGTCTGGTGGACGCCTACCGCGCGCTGGCTTCTGCTGCCGTCCGCAAGAACGACCCCGTGGCCCTTCGCAATCACGCGGATAACATCATCAAATATCACCCCTCCTTGCCCGATGGCTATGTCTTCCGCGCTTCCGCTCGTCTAGCGGAGCGCCAGTATGTGCAGGCGGATGCCGATCTCCGCCAAGCCCTCGCCGTTGCTCCTCGAAACCCCACTGTGCACGACGCATTGGGCAGGTTGCGGCTGGAGCAGCGCCGGTTTCGAGAAGCCGAACTGGCTTTCGAAGAGGCCCTCGAGCTGGACCCATCCTCCGTTGGCGGATTGCGCGGTCTGGGGCGTGTCTTTGGCGAACAGAAGCAGTGGGAGAAAGCCCTGGACCGTGTACGCCCATATGTCGAGCGTTCGCCCAAGAACAGCTCGTTCCATGTTGTCCTGGGCGGCTTGTACCTTCAGGCCAAAGACCTGGAAAAATCCGAGGCCACTCTGGAAACCGCCATCGGTTTGGATCCCGCCAACTGGGACGCCGTCTTCCTGCTCGGCCAGGTGCAGGCTCAGCGGGGTACCTTGGATAAGGCGGCCGCCACCTACCAGCGTGGCGTGAACGCCAATCGTCAGGATGCTCGATTCGCGGTCGCACTGGCGGGTTTGGAAGAGGGTCGCGGCAATTGGCAAAGAGCGGAACAGCTTTACCAACAGGCGTTGGTTGCTCAGCCCGAGCACCCCATGGCGTCAAACAATCTTGCTTTTCTGATGCTGGAGCACGGCGGCAACGCGGATCAGGCCCTTTCCCTGGCCCAGGTGGCTCACCGCCTCCTCCCCGACAACCCAGCCACAGCCGACACCCTCGCCTGGGCCTTCTTTCACAAGGGCGCTTACGCTTCCGCGATTGATATCCTCAAGGACGCCCTGAAGAAAAGCCCCAACAACCCGACCTTCCACTACCACCTTGGGCTGGCGTACCAGAAGGCCGGAGAATCGAACTTGGCCCGCACTCACCTGCAGCGGGCCCTCCAACTCAATCCAACCCCGCCGCGCGCTGCCGATATCCGCAAAGCCTTGCGGGAAATGGGTGGCCTTTAGCGCCTGCGCCCGCCATCGGTTCGCTTTCCACGGGGATAGAGGCTTTGCGATACAAGTGCAATCTCTTGCACTTTTCTCTCTCGGCCCTTGTGGAACACTTCCCGTAAACAACGCTTTTTCAACAACTTAAATTTCCTTCCCAGTTTGGAAAGGGGCTTGCAGGTAGAGGCAGCGGGTATTTGTATCTCGCTTGACCGAAGGGGGATTTCCACATGCTTCGCAGAATGGCATTTTTGCTGCTTTTGGCGTTCCTGGTGGCGCCGACCGCTGCTGTTGCCGACAACATCGAGTTCACCGCCATTAACGGCACATGGTCGTGGATTTGCGTGATCCCGGATTGCAGCGACAACCCGCCACTGAACGCCACCCTTGGCGGCCTCGGCGGCCTCGTCGTCGTGAGCCTAAACGGTGGCCCACCCGTGATCATTCCCGGGTCGGTCATGTCCATTACAACCGGAGCCTGGAGCGGCGGACTCGGAACTCCGTTGGATCCCTTCACTTTCGATCCCGGCGGCAGTATCACCGTCTCTGGATGTATCGCAAACTGCTTCGAGGGCTCCTTCACCAGTCTGGCCATAGTAGTTGATAACCAGCTCGGCACCATAACGCTGACTGGCAATTTCGTCGGCGGAGTAATCCTTGCCAACGGATTCGGCCTGCCCGAGGGCCCAGCGACTGGCTCGATTACGGTCACTCTCTTTGGAACTGTCAATTGCATTGAATGCCGTGGCGACGCGGGCAGTGCTGATCTGGCGCTAGTAAGTGAAGTTCCTGAACCTGCGTCGCTGGCTCTGCTGGGCACCGGCCTGCTGGGTCTGGCCAGCCGCTTTCGTAAGAAATTCTCTGCCTAAGCCGTTCCCCCGGTTGAAGCGAGACCAAGAACCAGGACGCCCGCCGCAAGGCGGGCGTTCTTTATTTTGCGTCACATCGTGTAGCACTGGGTCTCTGACCCGGCGCACCGGTGTTCGCCCTCTGCTAGTTCACAAACCGCCGCATACGGATGTTCATCACCACTCCCAGCGCCAGGAAGGTGAACAGCATGGAAGATCCCCCGTAGCTGAAGAGCGGCAGCGGAATGCCGGTCACCGGCAGGAAGCCCACCACCATCCCCACGTTCACCAGGATATGAAAAGCCAGTACCCCAACCGCTCCCATGATGATGAATGCCCCTCCCCGATCGGGAGCGGTTTGCGCGTTTTGCAGCAGGCGCATCAGCATCATGAAGTAAAGCAGTAATGCTCCCAGCGCGCCCACCAGCCCCTGCTCCTCAGCATAGGCAGCGAAGGCAAAATCGGTGTGTGTTACCGGCAGAAACATGCCTTGCGTCTGGGTCCCCTGGCGGAAGCCCTTGCCCCAGATGCCGCCCGAACCCACTGCGATCAGCGATTGCTGCACCTGGTAGCCCGAACCCCGGGGATCGTCTTCCGGATTGGCAAAACTGGTGAGCCGCGCCTTCTGGTAATCCTTGAGCCCGAAGAACCACGCCACCGGCATGAGCACGGCAGCCATCACCATTAGAGCCGCGGCGTGTTTCATGCGCATGCCGCCCAAAAACAGCCCCATCACCAGGACCGGGAAATAGGTTAGCGACGTGCCCAGATCAGGCTGCTTCTGCACCAGCAGCATGGGCACAAACACCAGGGCTCCCAGCTTCACAATGTCGGCGACGGAGAGCTGGCGCGTGTGCACGTCCTTCAGATACTTGGCCACCGCCAGGATCAGGATCAGCTTGACCCACTCCGACGGCTGGAAGTGCTGGCCCCCGGGCAGCAGGATCCAGCGTCGCGCCCCCAGGTATTTCTGCCCGAACACCAGCACCAGGACCAGCGACGCCAGAGCTCCCAGATAGA
>JBOGLL010000097.1:0-4036 GCA_050746065.1 Terriglobales bacterium
AAGTCGCGAAGCGACGATAGTTCGATAGCCCGGCACGTGAGTGCCGGGTGAGGGAAGACAGAGGGCCAAGTCCGAAGGGACGGTACTCAGCGACCGTGCCGCCCAGCGACTAGCGACCAACGACTAACGACTAACGACTAGCTTCCTCCCCCGCCATCTGCTGGGCTAGCTCGCGCAGCTTGCGCAGGTCGAGTTTCCCCGTGCCCAGGTAAGGCAGCGACTCGATGCGGAAGAACTGCCCGGCCTTGGGTTTCCACAGCGCCGGCAGCTCACACTCCAGGAACTTGTCCAGGCATTCCTGGAGTTTTTCCTGGGCCAGCGTGTGCAGCACGATGAGGCGTTCACCCTTGCGCTCATCGGGCACGCAGGTCACGGCAAACGCCTGCTCGGTCAGGCCGGCCACTTCGTGCAGCTTGTCTTCCACCTTGATGTGCGGCACCATCTCGCCGCCGATCTTCGAAAAGCGGCTGAGGCGGTCGGAAATGGAGAGGAAGCCGTCTTCGTCCATCACCGCGATGTCGCCGGTGTTGTACCAGCCGTCGCGCAGGACTTCGGCGGTCTTCTCCGGGCGGCCCAGATAGCCCTGCATCACGTTGGGTCCGCGCACCAGCAGCAGTCCGGGCTGTCCTACGGGAAGCGGTTCCAGCGTCTCCGGATGGACGATGCGCACGCTGATGCCGGGCAGCGGATGCCCGATTTTTCCCCGCTTCACGCCCACCTGACGGAAGCCCGGCGCGCGGTAGTCGCGGGTATTGACGGCGACTCCGGGCGAGCATTCGGTACAGCCGTATCCTTCCACCGGGCGAATGCCGAACGCATCCTCGAAGGCGAGCGCAACGCGCTCCGGAAGTTTCTCCGCTCCGGCCAGCACGTAGACCAGGCTTCCGAAGTCTCCGGGAGGACAACGTCGTGTGTAAGTCTGGAGGAAGGTCGGCGTTGCCACTAGAAACGTGACCTTGTACTGGCGCACCAGCTCGCCAATGGTGCCGGCGTCCAGCGGATTCGGATGGTAGACAGCGCCGATGCCCACGGTGGCGGGAAGCCAGAGTGTGGCTGTGAATCCCATGGAGTGGAAGAAGGGCAGAATCCCCAGGATGCGGTCGTTGCGGTTGAGGGCAAACACCTGCGCAAGCTGCTTCAGGTTGGAAGCGATGTTGTAGTGCGAGAGCATCACGCCCTTGGGGTCGCCGGTGGAGCCGCTGGAAAATATGATGGTCGCCAGGTCGTCGAGTGACGCCGGGCGGCTGCGCTCCAGCGCTTCCTCGAGCAGCGCGGCAGGCTGCGTCCAGGCGAGGAAAAAGGCGATCACTTTTTCGGCAAAGCGCGGATTCGCCGCCACCTCTTCCAGCAGGATCGTCTTCCCGGGGACTTCGAGCGGCACGCGCTCCAGGAACGCCTTCGAAGTAATGACCGTCTGGATGTTGCACTGCCGCGCGCAGGAGGCGAGGATGTCGCTGGACGCGGTGTAGTTCAGGTTCACCGGCACTTTGCCCAGGAACGTTGCGGCAAGGTTCACCAGGGTCGCGGCCACCGAGGGCGGAAGCAGCACGCCGACCATCTCCTGGCCGTCCCAGGCCTTGCTCAAGCGGCGCGCGAGGAAGACGGTCCGGGTGAGCGCAGCGCCGAAGGTCATGCGGGGCGTGCGCGCGTCGCCCACGAAAAAGCGGAAAGGATGGCGGCGCGCCCGCTCCAGGAATCCGCGATGCAAGGGGCGCATACGCTCGCGGTGATGACGATAAGCCTCCGTGTGCAGCTCCTGCACCACCATGCGCACTTCCATGGGAGTGGAGGTGGGCGGCATGGGCTTGCCGAAGCTGACGGTGACGGGATAGGGAATGCGCTGCGGTACCTTCCACAGGAAGCGCCCACTCTCGAAACTGAAGATCGAGCCCCAGACCTCATCGAGGTGCACGGGAATGATGGGCGCGTCGATGCCCTTCATGATGCGTTCCATGCCGCGGCGGAAGGGCAGCAGATTGCCGATGCGCGTGATCTGCCCTTCGGCGAAGATGCAGACCACCTCGCCGTTGCGGATGGCATCGGAGGCGTCGCGCAGCGAGCGGATCATCTCCCGCGGGCGGAGCTGCGAGGAGATGGGAATGGCGCGCATGATGCGCACCAGGGGGTTCACGATGGGGAGGTCATAAACGCCCTTGAACATGATGAAGCGGATGTTGCGGTCGGTGGCCGCGCCCAGCAGCAGCGCGTCCACGAAGGAAAGATGGTTGGAGACGAAGAGCGCGCCGCCTTTCTCCGGAATATTGTCGCGGCCTTCCACGCGGATGCGGTACAGCGAGTGCGTGAGCAGCCAGAGCAGCAGGCGCAAGAGCGCGTCGGGCAGCAGGTACACGGCGTAGGCCGTGGCTGCCAGCGTGAGCACGGCGGTGGCCAGGAACACCTGCGGGGGCGTGAGGCCCAGGCTTGCCGTGAGCAGATAGTTGACCCCGGCCGCAAGTCCCACGGCGACCCAGGAGATCATGTTGGTGGCGGCGATCACGCCGCCGCGACGGGAATCCTCCGGGCGGTGCTGCAGCAGGGCATTGATGGGGACGATGAAGAACCCGGCAAAGAAGCCCAGTCCCGCCAACAGGACAGCAACGGCAGGGAACTGCAGCCCGTGCATAGAGAGCGCAGGCCCGAAGATCAGCATTCCGATCGAGCCCAGGGGCACGAGTCCGTATTCGATCTTGTTGCCGGATAGATAGCCTGCGGCGAGACTCCCTAGCCCGATGCCCACCGCGACCGCCGCGGACAAATACCCGGTCTTGACGTCGCTGACCTGCAGGATGTCTTTCCCGTAGAACAGGATGTTCAACTGCAGGAGCGCGGCGACGAAGAAGAAGTAAGTGTTACCCAGCACCGCGAGGTACAGCACGCGGTCCTGGCGAACGTAGCGCACCTGGTCCCAAAGGTCGGCGAGGAAGTTGAGGCGGAACTTCCGTTGCCGGGCCGCAGGCGGGACGTGTGTGATGCCGAGACTGGCGAGGAAACCAATACTGGCCAGCACCAAGAGGATCGCTCCCGACCAGTGCTGGTCGGCGCCGAACTGTTGCACCAGGATGGGGCCGGCGATAATGCCGCCCAGCACGGCGAGGAACGTTCCCAGCTCCAGAATGCCGTTCCCCCAGGACAGGCGCTTCTCCGGAAGCAACTCGGGCAGGATGCTGTACTTCGTCGGACCGAAGAGCGCGCTCTGCGTGCTCATCAGGAACAGCGCGGCGAGACAGAAGTAAAGATTGTCGAGCGCCAGCCCGGCGAGTCCCATCGCCATCACCAGAACGCTCAGCGCCTTCATCCGCACCGCAACCCAGCGTTTGCTGAACCGGTCGGCGAGGTAGCCTCCCGACATCGAGAACAGCAGGTGTGGTGTTGCGAATACGAGTCCAAGCACCAGAAGCAGAAGGTCTCGCCGCTCCTTGGCCAAGCCCATCCCCAGGATCAGGAAGAAGAGCAGGTTCTTGAAGGCGTTGTCGTTGAAGGCGTTCTGGAACTGGGTGGCGATCAGACTCCAGAAGCCGCGCGTGGAAGGCGACGAGCGGGCATCGCCGGGGTAAGCGAGTATCGCCGTGCTGGTCATGCGGGGCTGGATTGTAGCGCCAAGCCACGACGGGGGCCAGTGACTACCACCGCCCGGGGGCTGTGCGGCCGGCGGAGCCAACCCGTCACTAGAGCTGGTCTGGCTTTGTTGACATCCTGCTTTGAAAGGGCGCGGCTCGGTAGGTCGGGCCTTCAGGCTCGACTCGCGCAGCGACCACGCCCTATAAGGCTTCCCCCCAAACTTTGTCATCCCGAGCCACGCCGACTGATCCCGCTTTGCGGGAGAAGGAGGGGTGAGTGAGGGATCTGCTTTCCATTCCCGATTCCCGAGACGCTCTATGGCCAGAGGATGTCAACGGAGCCAAACCAGCCCAGGGATCCCTCGCTTCGCTCGGGATTAAAAAGCATCAGCCCCAGGGATCCCTCGCTTCGCTCGGGATTAGAAAGCATCAGCTCTAGGGGTCCCTCGCTTCGCTCGGGATCAAGAAATATCAGAGAC
>JBOGLL010000098.1:0-4656 GCA_050746065.1 Terriglobales bacterium
CTCCTTCAGGTCGAACTTCATGTTGTCGCGCAGGTAGTCGAAGCCGAACTCGTTGTTGGTGCCGTAGGTGACGTCGGCGGCGTAGGCGGCGCGGCGCTGCTCGTCGTCGAGGCCGTGCACAATCACGCCCACGCTGAGTCCCAGGAAGCGGTAGAGTTGCCCCATCCACTCCGAGTCGCGCTTGGCCAGGTAGTCGTTCACCGTTACCACGTGTACGCCGCGGCCGGTCAGCGCGTTGAGATACACCGGCAGGGTAGCCACCAGCGTCTTGCCTTCGCCGGTTTTCATCTCGGAGATGCGGCCCTGGTGCAGCACCAGGCCGCCGATAAGCTGTACGTCAAAGTGGCGCATGTCGAGCGCGCGCCGCCCCGCCTCGCGCACCACGGCGAAGGCCTCAGGCAGCAAATCGTCAAGCACGCGCTTCAGTTCGGTTTCGCGTTGCGACTCGGCGTCCTTGACTCGGTCGGCGTCGCCGAGTTCGGCGGCTTGCTCCACCTCGGCATCGTAAGGTTTGAGGATTTCGGTAATGCGGGTGCGGAACTCGCCGGTCTTCGCCGCAAGCTTGTCGTCAGTGAGGCCCTGGACCTCCGGCTCGAGCGCGTTGATGCGGTCCACCATGGGCCGCAAGCGCTTGAGCTCGCGCTCGTTGCGCGTGCCGATGACCTTGGCGAGGAGTCTGTTGATCATGGTTATCAGGCTTCCAAATACCGGGAGACTGGCCTTCCAGCAGGCACAAAAACAGCCCTATCGAAAGCGTACCATATTGGATGCAGTGCGGCCGCCGCGGGTCGCCGCTGCGCAGCCGTTCGCGTCGTGGTGCTGTCGCGCTAGAATAACGAGTTCGCGTAGCGCGGCCGCCCTCGGCCGCTCCTGCTTGCGAGGAGGAGACCAATGATACGGGAGCAGGGAATTCGCTGGTTGGGATTGGCTCTCATGGTCGCTCTTGGGGCCGCATGGTTGGTTGTTGGGCGATCAGTGCAGGCGGCCCCGCAGGCCGCCCAGTGGCCCGAGATCAAGACCTACGAGGAGATGAAGATTCCCGCCGACAATCCCATGACCCCCGCCAAGGTCGAGTTGGGCAAGCAGCTCTACTACGACGCGCGGTTGAGTGGTGACGGCACGCGCTCCTGCTACTCCTGTCATGTGAAGGAGAAGGGACTGACCGACGGCAAGCCCACCGCGGTGGGCGCGTATGAGGTCAAGATCCCGCGCTCCAGCCCCACCATGTGGAATATGGGTTACCACAAGGAATACTACTGGGACGGCCGCAGCGCACCGCTCGAAGCCCAGGTGAAAGCCGCGTGGGCGGGCGGCAACATGGGCGCTGCCGGCAAGGACGGCAAGCCCTCGACCGCGGAAGTGTGCGCGCGTCTCGATAAGACCGCCGGCTACCAGCAGCAGTTCCAGGGCGTTTTCGGCTCCGGCTGCACGCCCGACAACGCCGCCAAGGCCCTGGCCGCGTTCATCCGCACCATCGTTTCCGGCAGCGAGAACTCCGCCTGGATCCGCTTCCGCGAGGGCAATCAGCGCGCTCTGCCTGCGGCCGCGCGGCGCGGATGGAAAGTCTTCAGCGAGAAAGCCAAGTGTACCAACTGCCACGACGGCGTCCTGCTCACCGACCTGCAGTATCACAACATCGGCATCGGGATGAACGACAAGGACCCCGACCTGGGCCGCTTCCGCCACACCAAGAACGACAAGGACAAAGGCGCGTTCAAAACGCCCACGCTGCTCGACATCTCGAAGTCCGCGCCCTACTTCCACAACGGCAGCGCGGCCACCCTCGAGGAAGCTGTGGACACCATGCTGGGTGGCGGCATCGCCAACCCCAACCTGGACACCGTCAACCTCAAGCCGGCGAAGCTGACCCCGAAAGAACGCGCCGACCTGCTCGCGTTTCTGCGGTCCCTCAACGTGAATTACACGATAACGGAGCCGAAGCTGCCATAAGTTTGCCCTGGGTTGTCATCCCGAGCGGAAGCGAGGGATCTGCTTTTTCCCGAGCACCGGCGGATCGCCTTCGAAGCCGGAAGCTAGAAGCCAAGAGCCAAGAGCTAAGAGCTAGAAGCTACTTTTCTCGCTCCACTACAAACTCCGGCGCCCAGAGCAGCACGCGCTTGATCTCCGAGTCAGGAAAGACGCAGATGGCGCTGCGGGCGGCGTCGGCGTAGCGATGGGCTTCGGCGATGGCCGCTTCCAGCGACCCGTAACGGTTCAGGATCTCGATCACCTGCTGCAGCAAGACGCTCTGGAATGCGCGCTCCCGCAGCACGGTTTCGATCTGGGAGCGTTCGCCGGCCGTACAGCGCTCCAGGGCATGGATAACGGCGAACGTTACCTTGCCTTCGCGCAGGTCGCTGCCCACGGGCTTGCCCAAAACTTCCTCGGATGCCGTGAGGTCCAGCCAGTCGTCCACGATCTGAAAAGCCAGCCCCAAGTTGCGCCCGTATTCGGCCAGTGCTTCCTCTTCCTTTTCCGCTGCACCTCCCAGGATCCCGCCCAGACGCATGCAAGTCGAAAACAAGCACGCGGTCTTGCGATGGATGAGGTCGAAGTGGTCTTCGACGGGAATGGCGCGGCCCAGTTTCTCCATCTGCAGCAGTTCGCCTTCCACCATCTGTTGTGTCAGGTGGACCAGCGCGTCGAGCACGCGGAAGTTGCGCTCGGCGACGGCGAGGCGAAAGGCCTGCATGTAGAGCCAGTCGCCGGTAAGCACGCAGCGCGAGTTACCCCACTGGGTGTTGGCGGCGGGGCGTCCGCGGCGCGTCTGAGCTTCGTCAATGATGTCGTCGTGGACCAACGTGGCCGTGTGGATGATCTCGACCACTGCTCCGAGCCGGATAGCGGCTTTGCCCTGGTAGCCGTAGAGCCGCGCCGCCAGCAGCAGCAGCGACGGACGCAGGCGCTTGCCACCTCCGGCGCGCAGGTAGGCGCCGATCTCGGTGATGGCGGCGACGTTCGACACCGTGTCGCGGCCGAACTCCTGCTCGATGGCCGCCAGGTCGTCGCGCAGCAGATCGAAAACTTCTTTCGCCGTGGTGGTGGCCTGCGTGCTCAAGGTCAGTTGGTCCGGTAGTTGGTGAACTGCATGTCGATGCCGAAGTCGGAGGACTTCAGCAGAGCGATAATCTGCTGCAGCGTATCGCGGTCCTTGCCGCTCACGCGCACGAAGTCGCCCTGGATCGACGCTTGCACCTTCGTCTTCGAGTCCTTGATCACGCGGACGATCTCGCGCGCCTTCTCAACCGGGATGCCCTGCTGCATGGTGATGCGCTGGCGCACGGTGGAGCCGGCGGCGGGTTCGATAGCGCCATAACTGAGCGCCTTCAGCGATACTCCGCGCTTCACCAGCTTCTGCTGCAGGACGTCGTTCACGGCCTTGAGCTTGTAATCGTCCACGGAGGTAAGGACCAGCGCGTCCTTGCCTTCGATCTGGATGTCGGACTTGGAGTTCTTCAGATCGAAACGCTGGTGGATCTCCTTCAGCGCCTGCTGCACGGCGTTGGAGACTTCCTGAGCGTCCACCTTGCTGACTACGTCAAAAGAGTTATCGGCCATTTTTCGTTATTCCGAGCGAGCGAGGCGAGTCGAGGAGTCCCTACCTCACGCAGCCGCCTGACGTCGTCCAATCACCGCGCTTCTAGTTTATGCCATGCACAGCGTTTCTCGAAGCACCGGGCGCATTTCTTGGATTTCATAGCCGAAAGAATTTTCGAAAGTTCTGCGCTGTCTGCTGACCCGCTTCTTCAGTGGTCAGGCCGTGCAATTCGCCCATCTGGCGGGCCACTTCGCGAACCAGCGCGGGCTCATTGCGCTTGCCGCGGTGCGGTACGGGAGCGAGAAAAGGAGAATCGGTCTCGAGGAGGCAGCCGGTCGAGGGGCAGGGCACGGGCGGCGTCGCGCAGGTTCTGTGCCTTGGGGAAGGTAAGGTTGCCGGCAAAGGAGATGAGGAAACCCATATCCAATGCGGCATGCGCGTGCGCCAGTTCGCCCGTGAAGCAGTGCAGAATGCCGCCCAGATCAGTGCCGCCCCAGTGCTCGCGCAAGAGCGCCAGGCAGTCGTCCCAGGCATTGGAACTGCCGTCGGATGGCCGGCAATGAATGACGATAGGCAGCTTGGCAGCCCGTGCCAACTCCATCTGGCGGCGGAAGACTACGGTTTGCAGCTCGCGCGGCGAATGGTCGTAGAAGTAGTCGAGCCCGATCTCGCCCCAGGCAATCACCTGGGGCGCGCGCGCCAGCGATTCCAGCTCGGCAAAGTCCTCGTCGTCGGCCAGGCGGGCCTCATGAGGATGGATGCCGATGGTGGCGTAGATTCCGTCGTGCTTTTCAGCGAGCCGGATGGCGCAGTCCAGCGAGCCCGGCCCGGTGCCGCTGCCGATAGCGAGAATGGTCTCCACGCCCGCTTCCCGCGCCCGCGCCAGCACGGCGTCGCGGTCGGCGTCGAACTGCGGCATCTCCAGATGGGCGTGGGAGTCGATAAACAAGGTGTCAGCCCTGCTTCAGTTCGCCGGGAATCTCCAGCCCGGCCTTGCGCAACCCCTCGAGAATCCCCTCCCTCAAGCCGCTGCAGTAGTGCCAGCTTTCGATCTGTGCCCGGGCGTGCCGCGCAAAGTCCGGGTCTAAAGTCAGCAGTTCGCGCACTGCTTCTTCGCC
>JBOGLL010000099.1:0-10830 GCA_050746065.1 Terriglobales bacterium
CGCCATGCAAATGATGGTGAATTCCAGCCATCACCAGTCGGCAGACGTGGTGGGTGACGGCCTGCGGGTGGTGGCGCGCTCTCCGGAAGATGATGTGATTGAAGCCCTGGAAGGCGACGCACCGGAAGACCAGTTCGTGCTTGCCGTGCAGTGGCATCCGGAGCGCAGTTACGACGACGACCCCGCGTCGCGGGCGTTGTTCAAGGCGCTGGTGGACGCGGCTGGGCAGTGGCAGCAGAGCGACTACGCCAAGGGCGAGCCGGAAGGACTCGAGAGAAAGCCTTAACCACAGAGGACACCGAGGAACACAGCGCAAAGCTGAAAGAACTTACCTCACCGGCCGCGCTACGATCCCGCCTGCTTCGTCGGACTCCAGATACGCCCACGGTACGTCGGGATCGTGAGTGAAAACCATGAGCCACTTGCCCGGCACGGCCTCGGCGTAAACGCGCTTCTTGTTCTCGATGGACTCCATGGGGTAGAGGTCGAACGCCGCCACCCACACCGGCTTGAGGTGGGCGGTGGTGGGGATGAGGTCGGAGATGTAGCAGGCGCAGCGGCCGCCGCTTTCCACCATCACTGCCTGCATGTGGCGGGTGTGCCCGGGGATCACGCGCACGGAGATGCCGGGCACGATCTCGCGGTCGCCGCGCAGCAGCGTCATCTGGCCGGACTCGATCAGCGGATCGTAGTTAAGGCTCAGGTAGCTGATGCGATCGCGCTCGAGCTGCAGCTTGCCGTGCTCCCACTCGCCTTGCTGCACGTAGTAATGCGCCTCGGGGAACGTGGCGACGAAGCGATCGCCGCGACGCTGGGTGTTCCAGCCGCAGTGGTCGAAGTGCAGGTGGGTGTTGATGATGATGTTCACGTCGTCAGGCGCGACACCGGCGGCGGCGAGATTCTGCATCAGTTGCGGTTCATGCGAATAGATGCGTTGCATGCGGTCGTCGAGCTTGTTGCCGATGCCGGTCTCGATGAGCACGGTGTGCCCGCCGGTACGCACCAGCAGGGAGTTCAGCCCAGCCCGTACGCGATGCTTCTCGTCGGGTGGAGCCTTCTTTTCCCAGAGCACGCGCGGCACGACGCCGAAAAAGGCGCCGCCGTCCAGCCGGTACTCGCCGTCGCTGAGCACCGTAAGCTCGAAGTCGCCGAGAGTCGTGCGAGGCGGCCCTGATGGCTGACGGCTGATCGCCGATGGCTGGTTACTTTGCACCCAGCAGTTCCCTCTCGAAGTGTTGCTGAACGCGCTGGAACAGATGGACGCGGGCTTCGGCTCCGGTGATGGAATGCGTCTTGCCGGGGTAGAGCATGAGGTCGAACTGTTTGCCGGCGCGGATCAGCGCATCCGCCATCTGCACCGTGTTCTGCATGTGGACGTTGTCGTCGCTGGTGCCGTGCACGATCAGCAGTTTGCCGCGCAGGTCGGCGGCGTGTTGCTGGGGAGAGCTTCGGCGATAGCCCTCGGCGTTCTCCCGCGGCAATCCCATGTAGCGCTCGGTGTAGATGGCGTCGTAATTGCGCCAGTCGGTGACCGGGGCGACGGCCACGCCGGCGGCAAAGCGCGGGGAGTGCGTCATGGCCATCAGAGCAAGGTATCCACCGTAACTCCAGCCCCAGATGCCGATGCGGTCGCGGTCGAGGAAGGAGTACGTGTTGAGCACCTGGTTGAGGGCGGCGAGCTGGTCCACGAACTCCACCGAGCCCAGGTTGCGGCGCACGGCAGAAGCGAACTTGCGCCCGCGCCCGGCCATGCCGCGGTTGTCCACTTCGAGGACGGCAAAGCCATGCCGCGCCAGGTACTGGTTGACGAGATGACTCCATCCACCCCACTGATTGCGCACCGCCTGCCCGCTGGGTCCCCCGTAGGGATTGAGCAACAACGGCACCTTCTTCCCCGCCTTCTCGGCGCCCGGAGGCAGCAACAGCCGGCCATGCAGGATGCTGCCATCGTCGGCGCGAAAATCCACAAAGGTGGGAGGAACCAGCGTGTACCCATCCAGGTTCTTCGACTCCCAGAACACGGTGCAGTCGCCGCCCAGGGCGCACATGGAGATGCGCGTCGGCATGTGCACGCTGGAGAAGGTCTGCACGGAGTATTTCCCGTCCGGCGAGAACAGCGATTCGTGGGTCCCCGGCTCCTCGGTGATGCGCGTGATGGGGCCGCCGCCCAGGGGCAGGGAGTAGAGGTGGCGATCGCGGGCGTCGTTCTGGTTGGCGATGAAGTAGACAGTCTTGGCCGCCTCGTCCACGCCCGCCACGTCGAAGACGGCAAATTCGCCCCTGGTGAGCTGGCGTTCGACTGAGGCCTCGCCCTCGAGAGGCTTGGCAGCATCGAAGCGGTAGAGATACAGGTGCTGGAAGCCATCACGCCAGCTCGACCACAAAAACCGGTCGCCGGAACGCAGGATGCGGAAGTTATCGTGAGTTTCGACCCAGACATCACTGGAATCACTGAGCACGCGGAGTGCCCGGCCCATGAATTTCAGTTCCGCGAAGTACAGATCGAGCCGCGACTGCTCACGGTTGAGCGTCTGGATCCAGAGCAGGCTGTCGCGTACCCAGCCGAAGCGAGGAATGTAACCCGCCTCTTCGAGCTTCAAATCGATCCAGGAAATATCGCCGCCCTGTGCGTTGATCACTCCGACGCGCACGGCGGGCAGCGGATCGCCGGGCTTGGGATATTTCTGCAGGTCGGCGGTGGCCTGGGCGGCCAGGAAGTCGGTGATGGGATAGGTGGGAACGGAGCGCTCGTCCATCTGCAGGAAAGCAATCTGCGTACCATCGGGCGACCAGAAGAAATTGCTGCGCACGTCCAGTTCCTCGGCATAGACCCAGTCCACCTCGCCGTACAGGAAATCGCCGTTGGAGCCGGAGGTAAGCTGCTTCTCCTTGCCACGGGCCAGGTCAAGCACGCAAAGGTTGTGATTGCGGACGTAGGCGATGCGCGTGCCGTCAGGCGAGAACTTGGGATCGCGGATGCTGCCACCCGTGGCCTCAAGCTGGACGGCGGTGCCGGTGTCGAAGCGATGCAGCCACAACTGGCCTCCGGCTTCGAACAGGAGTTCCTTAGAATTCGGCGACCAGTGGTATGCGGCCACCTCAAAGCGGGTGCGCCGCTCGCGTTCACGCTCGTCCTCAAGGCGCGATGGGGCCAGCATCACCAGCTTGTCGGAAGGCAACAGGCGATCCAGCTTGCCGCTGGCCGGCTCCACCGACCACAGTTCGTCGCGGTCACTCTTCGGGTCACGCAGCAGGAAGGTAGCGCGGCGGGAGTCGGGACTCCACTGGATGGTGGAAGGCGGCGTCCCCGTAAGGCCGCCCTCGGCAAAAATGGCTTCGAGCGTCAGCTCTTTCGTGGCCGATTGCGCCTGAAGAAAGGCCGACAGCGCCAGAGGCACAAGCAGCAGGCAGAGACGGGAGCGCTTCAACGAGTTGTCCTCCGGGCAGCGGCATGGCGGCGGCAATTCATGGCGAACGCGAACCTGTGAGTTTACATCGGCCGCGGCTGGCGCGCGTTTGCGAAACGGCATAACATACGCGCGCGATGACAGCAGGAAGCCAGTCTTGGGCTGCCCTGCGCGCCGCGGCGGTAAGCCTGGCGCTGGCGATGCTGGTGTGGGCGGCCGTGAGCAGTGTCCGCGGCACCGCCCCGGCCGGCGACCTGGAACTGTGGGGCTACGATTTCCTGGTCAACACAGGCGGGTATCAACCTCCCCATCCGGCGGTCGTCGTGGTGGATTTCGACGAAGCTACCCTGGAGAAGACGCGTACGTTTCCGGTCCCGCGCACGGCGGTGGCGGAAGTGCTTCGCAAGATTTCGTCGGGAGGGCCGGAGCTGATCGGCCTCGACATCTTGCTCTCCGAACGCCGCACTCCGGAGGAGGACCGCGCCCTGGCGGCAGCGCTGGAGGAAGCCGGGAATGTAGTGCTCGCGGTCCAGGTCGCAGCGGGCGGACTTTCGCAGGCGCGGCCGCTGGAGGAATTCTGCCGGCCCGACCCTGCCAGCCCATCCTTTTGTCAGAGTGGCGGGTTCGGATTGGGGTACATCAACATGCCGGCGGACGACGACGGCTTCCTGCGCCGGATGAACCTGGGAAACTTCGGAGGGCTGCAGTCCTTTCCTGCGATGCTGGCCACGAACTTCCGGGGCCAGCCGCTCGCCGCCGGCGGGGCAGGAGCAGTGCGGATCGGGGCGCGCGAGATCCCGCTGGAAAATCCGGACCTAAAGACCGTTCTCATCCGGGCGTGGAGCCCGCAGCCCGCGCCATTCGTCTCGGCGTACCGTCTCCTGGAACCCGGATTTGATGCCGCGCAATTCAAGGGCAAGCTGGTGCTGCTTGGACAAAGCGTCGCCGGGGATCATCACCTTACTCCGCTGTTCCGCGTGCGTCCCGAGGAAGGACCTCGACTGCGAATGGCGGGTGTGGCGATCCACGCCGCGGCCATTGCCACGTTGCTCGACGGCAAGACCGTGCGTCCGCTGAGTCCCGGCTGGCAAGGAATCGCAAGCCTCCTGCTTGCGTGGGCGGCGGTAACGCTGGTGATGCGGCAGCGGCCGGCCTACGGCGTGGTGGCGGCGGCTTTCATGCTGCTTGCCGTGTATGCCCTGGCGCAATTCCTCTATTCCTCGCAGGGCATATGGATGCGCTACGTGGCCGCTCAAGCGTGTGTGATGCTGGCACTGCCCGCCGGGCTGGGATACCGATTTTTCGAGGAGCGGCGGCTGAAGTCGTATGCCCAGGCGGAGCGGGCACAACTGATGGGAATCTTCTCCCGCTATGTTTCTCCGGAAGTGGCCGCGGAGATCTGGGAGCGGCGCAGCGAGATCGTGCTGGGAGGCCAGGAAAGAACAGCCACCGTGCTGTTCAGCGATATCCGCAGCTTTACTTCCATCACCGCAGGCAAGCCTTCCACCGAGGTGCTGGCCTGGCTGAATGATTACTTCACCGCCATGGGCGCAGTGGTACAGCGCAACGGCGGCTTCCTGAACAAATTCATCGGCGACGGAATCATGGCCCTGTACGGTGTGCCCCTGGGAGAAAGTGTGGAAGCCGATGCTTGCCGCGCCGTGCGTACGGCACTGGAGATGCAAAGCGAAGTGGAGGCGCTGAACCGGGAAGCTGCCCGCGACGGATTGCGGCCGCGCCTGGCCATTGGTGTGGGCATCCATACCGGACCGCTCACCGCAGGCAACGTGGGTTCGCGCGACCGGATGGAATATTCGGTAATCGGCGAGACCGTGAATCTGGCCTCGCGACTGGAGGGCCTGACCAAGGACTTCCACACCGGAATCGTGCTCAGCCCAGCGACCTGGGCCCTGGTGAAGGGCAGCTTTCAGACCCGTGAGCTGGGAGAGGCGGAAGTGCGGGGATTCGAAGGAAAGGTGAAGGTGTACACGGTGGAGCCCTGAGATCAGCGGGAATTCTCAGGGCTTCCACCGCAAGAAGGCTTCGCCGCCGCCGCCAATCTCCAGCGCCAGGGTGCGCTCCGGCCGGGAGCAATCGAGGAACGTGCTCGCCTGATACACGCGCTGCACGGGCAGCCGGTAGGGCGCGTCGGCCACCGAGACCTGGACGAAGACGGGGCCGTTGGGCAGCGAAGTTTGGACCACGCCATCCTGGATGCCCAGCGACTCTTCGCGTTCATTGAGCGTGACCTGGTATGCCTTGGAAGCTGCTTTCTTGTGGACGTAGAGCACGCGGAACAGGATGGGACAGGTTCCCTGGGCGAAGACTGGAGTGCTTCCGGAAGGCTTGGGCACCATGGAGGTCGCTTCCACCCTTACGTGTTCGCGAGCGGCGCGCGCCATTTTGCGGGCGGCCTTGCCGAGAGGCTGCTTCTCGAACTCGCGGCTGGGTGCGTGGCTGGATCCCATCAGCATTCGGTCTATGGGAGCCATCCCCTGCGCCCTCTGGCGGTCGATGGCGCGGGCTTCGTGGGCGGTGGTTCCATACTCCAGGCCCGCCCGCACCTCTCGTTTGTTGATGGATTCGGAAAAAGCAAGCTTCGAGGAGCGGTTCCCAGTTTGCATCTCTACCAGTTGCGACTCGACTCTCAAAATCCAGTCCCCCTTCTTGGGCCGCTCCGTCCTCATTAGGCTGGTGATGAGCACCACATCCACTTCCGCAGCGCGTCCGTATTCGACAATCCAGTCGTCCAGAGGAGTGACGTATAACCCGCCGGGGTTGAGCAACACCGGTTGAATGCCGGAGTGGTCCTGTAGTTCGTTGAAAATCATGGTGGTGAGTTGCTGGGCAAAGGTTTCTCCGAAGGTCTCACCGGAAAGGTCTAGCACCGGGAAAACGCCGAGATAAATCCGGGGGGCGGAGGCGGAGGAGGACTGCTCCGCTGCGGGCAGCGAAACTGCCATCAGGAAGATCAGGAGTGGGACAACGGGAATGCGCCGGAAGGACATGGAGAATCCTCCTCAAGACCTAAGGAGTTCATGGCGATGTGCCGGACGGCAGTCCCGATGGACTGCCGTCCGAGTGGATTTTTGGTTCAGCGGGGAGGAACCGGCTGTTTGCGCGTGGCCGGCACTACCTTCCCATCCTGTTTGTCTCCGCTTGTGTTCATCTGCCAGGGAACGGATTCCTCTGACGCCTTTCCTGTGGCCCTGCCCACGACTTCGGCTGTGGCCGTGGAAGGCGCACTCTCCACCGGCTTCACATAGACCGCGTCCACGTTCTTGGTGGAGATGACGCTGACCGGCGGAACGTACCAGGAAGCGTCGCCGGCCAGCAGGAAGTAGTCGTAGATGATGTGCATGTTGGGCGGCAGTTGCCCCGCACGCTCGCGTTGGTAGAGCGCCACGTAGGCCTTGAGCTCGTTCTGAACTTCCGCCTGCATGGCCGGATTGTTCTGCGAGATCAGGTGCAGCGCGTGCTCCAGATGAAGTTCGGGATAAGCTCCTCGGTCGACATCGTACTGGATGCCCTTCAGGAAGGCCTGCACCGCAGCCTGCCGGTCCTCCGCGGTGCGGCCGCTCATGGCGATCACGCGTCCCAAGTGGTAGTGGACGCGAGGATCGTTGGAACGCAACTGGGCGGCTTCCTCCAGATTGTCGCGCGCCATGGCCAGCAGGTCATAGTCCATGGCGATGATGCCGTTGTCACGCTTGAGGGCGGACATGAGAAGTGCGAAGTCGGGACCCGAACCGGTGAGGCCGCCCTTAGCCCGGCTGGCAATCTCCGCCTGGTAGGCGCCGGAGAGCAGATTCTGAATGTTGGCGCTGCGCTGACGAATGCGCTCGGACCCGGCGATGAAGCCCAACCCCACCCGCCGGTCGCGGCCCACCAGGTTGGTGAGGCGGGCATAGAGTCGCGGCACCTCACGGGCGTCGTAGTTCTGCTGCAGCATGTACTTCATGGCCGCTTCATCGGCCTCGTTCTCATGCACGGCGTCCCAGTCGGTGGACTCCAGGCGGTTGCGGTAGACCAGATGAGCGATGCCCGCGCCCGCCACTCCACCGGCGAGTGCACCTATCCCGGCCCAACTGCCGCCACCCGCCACGCCGCCGGCGATGCCGCCGGCCGCCGCGCCAATCAAGCCCCAGATAGCCTTCTTCTTCTGGCCTTCGGCTTCCTTCTCCTTGATCAGCTCTTCTTCCAGGATGGCGTTGCGCAGGTTGTTGTAATGATGCTTGCGCTCCACATGGGCCAGTTCGTGGGCCAGGATGTAGGAAAGCTGGGCCTCGTTGTCCAGCACCGAAACCAGCCCGGTGGTGATGTAGACGGTGCCGGTGGAGAGAGCAAAGGCATCAGGGGTCGGGTTGAGGAGCAACTTGAAGGAATAAACGTTGGGAGAATCGCTGGGCACCAGCTTTTGCCCCAGCGAATTCACGTAACGGAGGAGAATGGGATTGTCGTAGAGCTGGCCGTATTTGGTACGGTACTCCGCATACTGTGGACCCAGGAGCTGGCCGAGGCGGGTGGAGGTGTTGGCATTGAAGGCAAACTCCATGTCCTCCTTTTGCTTTGCCTGCCAGGCCCGCTCGATGAATTCCATGACTTCCGGCCGCTGGGCGATTTCGGCCATTTTCTTCTTGTCTTTTTCGGAATACTCCTGCCGCCCACTCTGCGCGCAAACTGCCGGAGCCAGGAGCAGCACAACCGCCACCAGCGCGGCATGTCGGTACAGGGAACTCATAGGTTCCTCCTCAGTGTGGCTCCGCGGAGGGCTGAGGGCGCTTGGTTCCAGAAACTCGAAAGATGGGGTCACCACCAAACCGGGACGCAACCTGGTGCAGGATGGAACGACCGCGCCCCAGTCACGCAGAGTCGAATGGCCCAATGGTTTACTCCCTGGCGGAGGCCGTCGTCAAGGATATTTGCCTGCCACGGGCGGCTTTTCCCTGTGCTATGCTCGGTCGCCCCGAGGCGGTGCTGGGGATGGCGCGAAGCTCGTTCATCTTGCTCCTGACGGCAGTGCTGGCATGGCCGCTGCCGGCCGCAGTGGACCGGGAGGCCGGCATCTGGATGGAAATCCCGGAACTTGAGGCGCGGATCCCCGCCAATGGAGCAGCCGTGGTGGCCACCTCCGACGTCAGCCACTTCCGGGTTCACATCCCCTTGCAGCCGGGCCAGGTGAACTACGGCAGCATCTTCGCCAAGATCAACACCGAAGCTGCCAACATCGTGATGACCACCAGCAGCGAGGCGGAGGGAATCCTGTGCAAGTTTGACCTGAACCTGCGCGGCGGATTCCGGCTGCGCCCCGGCCGGAACTCGGTGGAAATCTCCTTCAAAGACCGCTACCAACGGCTGTACTACGCGTCCTTTCTGGTACAGGCAGCCAGCGAAAAGGACGGACTTCCGCTGCAGCCCTCCGCCCGGCCTGAGGTCCTCCAGGGCACGATGTACGCAGTGGTGGTGGGCGTTTCCCGTTACAAATACGGCGGCGCCGGCCTGAAAAACCTGCGCTTTGCCGACCGTGATGCGCAGGCCTTCCGCGACTTCCTGCTCTCGCCCGAAGGCGGCAGCATTCCTCCCGAAAACGTGCGCTTTCTGGTGAACGAGGAAGCCACGGCGGAGAACCTGCGCAGCGCTTTGTTCACGTTTCTCACCAAGCCGCGGGCCCAGGACGTGGTGGTGCTTTACTTTGCGGGACACGGAGCGCCCGATCCCAACGATCGCCGCAACTTGTATCTGCTGACCTATGACACCCGGCCCGACGACATGGGAGGAACGGGCTTCCCCATGTGGCAGTTGCAGGACGTCTTCAGCCGCATCCTGAAAGCCAAGCGCGTGGTGACGTTCACCGACAGTTGCCACAGCTTCGGGATCAGCGGAGAACGGCTCACACCGTTGCGTCAGAACAATCTGGTGAACCAGTACCTGGCGCGCTATGCCGGCGAGGGCGATCGGGCCGTGATCACAGCCAGTGACATCAGCCAGCTCTCCTACGAATCGGAACAGTGGGACGGTGGCCACGGAGTCTTCACTCACTTCCTGTTGCGCGGGCTGCGCGGCGGCGCGGACCAGAACCAAGATGGCACCGTCACCGCCGGCGAACTGTTCCCCTACGTTCGTCAGCAGGTCGGTACTGCGACTCAACAGGAACAGACTCCGGTGGCGCTCCCCGGACTGGCGCAAGCGCTTCCCCTCTCGGGCCTGGGGGTGCGTAAGCAGGCGCATAGCCCGGAGCGCGGCGATCCATCCACCGGCGGAGGCCAGCCATGAGGCTGGCCTGCCTACTGATACTGGCAGTCCTGCTGCAGGGATCCGCACAAGACAAGAAGCCCGTGCCCGCTGCCGACAAGAAACCCAAGCGGCAGCGCGTGGTAACCAGCATGGCCGGCTTCGACCTGCTGGCGTCACAGGAAGTGCGGAAGCAGACCATGGTGGCGGGAGGGACGCGCGGCGAGCCCAGCCCGGTCCCGCTGGCGCCACGCTTGGGAAAACTCTACGGCGCCAACCCGACGTTTGCCTGGAGCTTCGAAGACGGCAGCCACAAGCAGTTCCTGGTCATCGTGTGGGATGACGCTCAGAACGAGGTTTGGCGCGCAGACGTAGCCGGCTTCCGTTATCGCTATCCCCGGGAGGCCCCTCCGCTCGAACCCGGCAAGACCTATTTCTGGACGGTCGAGCTACCGGCGGGCGTGCTCGGGGGACTGCCCTCGGCCCCAGCCGGTTTGCTCATGCTCTCGCGGGAGCAGCGCGCAGAATTGGAAGCGAGACTCCACGAAACCAAGAACCCGGATGCCTTCCGCGAAGGACTCGCTTGTGCCCAGGCGTTCACCGACGCCCGGCTCTGGTACGACGCCCTGGCCACCTATGGCGATTTGATCAAACGCTTTCCCGATAAGGCGCAACTCCACGAGGCGCGCGGCGCGGTCTATGCCCAGCTGGAGGCCACGCGTGCGCTGGCCGAGCAGGACTGGGCGCGTGCCGATGAATTGGCGGAGACTTCGCCCTGACCAGGGGCCCCGCCGCCGCGGCGGTGCTACAATGGCGGTCCAGAAGCACCTTCGCTCGCGGATGTCCGATGAATCCTGATCTGGAAAAGCTGATTTCCCTGCAAGAAGCCGACCGGGAAGTCTTCCGTCTGAAAGAGGAGATCGCTGCCCTGCCCCGGCGCGTGGCGGTGATCGAGGAAAAGCTGGCCGGCACGCGTGCCCGCCTGGAAAAGGCCAAGGAAGCACTGGCCGCCGACCAGCGCAACCGCCGCCGCCTGGAAACCGAAATCCAGGCGCAGAACGAGAAAATCTCCAAGTACCGCGACCAGTCGCTGGCGGTGAAGACCAACGATCAGTATAAGGCCCTGATGCATGAAATCGAGTTCGCCCAGAAGGAGATCCGCGCCTGCGAAGACAAGATGCTCGAGGCCATG
>JBOGLL010000100.1:0-3298 GCA_050746065.1 Terriglobales bacterium
GCGCTCCAGGTACTTCGCCAGGGACAATCTCGCCGCGCCCTCGCCGGCGCGCTTTTTGGCCTCGTCCATCACCTCGTCGCGGTAGGCCAGCCGGTCCACCAGTTTCGCCTCGATGGCTTCCTGGCCCAGGAACGGCCCGCGGTCAATAACCGCCCGAACGTCGTCCTCGGACATCTTGCGTGCTGCCGCAATGCCCCGCACCCACTGGCCGTACCACGATTTCGCGATGCTTTCCATGGCCTCGCGGTGCGCGGGCGTGAATTGTTTCTCCACGTAGGCGTTGAAGGCGTTCTTGTACTCGTAGCGCTGGCCGCCGCGGAAGCGCAGGCCCAGCTTGTCGAAAGTCCCGCGCCGGAACATGGGCTCCAGCATGATTCCGGTTAGGTTCACGTCCCCGGAAGGTTGCAGCCACACTTCGTCAAACGCCGTCGCCAGGTAATACGCCCGGCCCCCGTTCTGAAACTCGCCGAAGGTCTCCGAGTAGGCGATGGCGAACTTCTTCTTGGCGCGGAAACGCGCCACGGCGTCGCGGATCTCCTGCACTTGGGCCATGCCCTGCGGAGCTGCTCCGATGTGCGCCACCAGGCCGGCCACGCGCTCGTCGGCCGCGCCCCGGTCCAGGGCATCCACAATGTCCCGCACCGAAGGCTGTTTGCGCAGCAGCGCCTTGGCTATCGCATCGTCCGGGACCACCTCCACCAGCTCTTTCTCCAGATTCACTTCCAGGATGGTTCTATCCGCCACCCGGTCACGGAACCTCGGAAAAGCCAGCACCACGATAAGAAACAGGGCGTAGAAGAACACAACGCCGCCGATCCAGGTAAACAGTCGGGTAAACGACTTCTTCATGAGTGGCTCCTCCGAATGAACATACGGATGCTGGGCGCGGGCCGTCCCCGCCGGCCTCCTTCAGCATAATGGGTGGACTGCGGGAAGAGAAATCATGGGGAAAAAAGAAAAGGGGAGCCAGACTGTTAGGTCTCGCTCCCCGGCTTTGTACCCTCCCCAGGTACTTCGCCAAAGTGTCGAGGCGCAGCTTCAAGCGTTCTGCGCCCGCAACGGTTTACTGCAGTGGCGTTCCCGCAGTCAGGCAGGTAGCTGGCGCACCCGTCGCTTCGAAGCGGATTACGCCCGACTGGTCGGAGCAGAATGAGCGCTGACCGGTCTGGCCCACGTTGACGGGCCCTCCGGTAACGTTGTAGGTCACTTCCGGAACCGTACCGGCCCCGCCGCCGATGGCGAAGGTGTATCCGCTCTTCTGGCCCAGGGCCAGCACATCGTCGATCAGGCAAGCAGCGGTTGAGGTAGCGCCCACGCTGCAAGCCGCAGCGGCTCCGCCCAACGGGGCCAGTGTGGTGGTGAAGCCAACGTTGGGATAGGTGGACGAGTAGGTTACCTGAGCTGTGTTGATGGTGCGGATCGAGCCGACTGCTGACGACTCGTTAGCCGCAATCCGCGAACGCAGCAGGTTCGGAATCGCGATTGCGGCGATGATCAGAATGATCGCCACCACAATCAGCAGCTCGATCAGCGAGAATCCTTTCTGTTTACGCATCTAGTCTCCTCTTTCTTATTTTTTTGAAATACAAGCTTGGACTGTGGGCCGCAGGGCCCGATTGACCCTTTAATCGCACTTGGGGTGCCAATGCGGAGATTTCCACAGGCTATGTATAAGTATCTTTAAATCAATCAATTGAACAATGTTCGAGGTTGAGGGATAGTTCTTTGGGCCCCGCTACAAGCGGCTAGATTGACAAAATTTGTCACGCATCGAACCCAATTTTGTCAGGCAGCGGCCAGGGGTAGACTACGGGTTGCAGCAGAAGATGCGCGCCGGAAGGATATTCATCAACTCAAAATCCTGGCGCACCGAGCGAAAGCTGGATTGGAGGTAGGGAAGAACGGTCCGCGTGAATTGGTAAACCAGGAAGGCACCCTGCGGGCTAAGCACTCGCCGAGACTCGTGCAGGATCTCCCTGCGGACGGATTCGGGCATGTTGCTGTACGGGATCCCCGAGATGATGTAATCCGCCGAAACGAAGCCCATCTCCTCCAGCGCCGCGCCCACCTCGGCGGCGGAGCCATGGACAACGCGCAGGCGTGGGTCGCGGATCTCCTGGCGCAGCCAATGGACGAATTCCACATTCAACTCGATCACGACCAGGGTCGCGTCCGGCCGCATCCTTTTCAGGATTTCACGTGTGAAGGTTCCGACTCCGGGGCCGTACTCCACCAGGATCTGTGCCTGGTCCCAGTCCACCCGCGACAGAAGACTCTGCACCAGAAAGCGGGAGCTGGGCACGAGCGATCCGAGCATGGCGGGATAATGGAAAAAATTGCGGGCAAACACGCAGAACGGAGAAGAAAACGGCGCCCAATGCTTTTCGTGGCTGGGACTCTGGTTCACAGGTGCCTGCAATGGAGCTGAGCGTACTGTGCCTTGACCGCGATGTCTATAGTTTTTGCGGTTACCGAAGAGCTGCGTACTTCCGGGCGCACAAAGGCGTCTTACGATTGCCAACGATGCCTTGCCGAAGGCCCGGTTCCATCCTAGAATGTGCCCATTGAAACTCTTTTTTTCTCAGCGCAGGGCCCGTTGAGAACCTTGCTTAACAACCTTCTGAAGCTTGCCTGGGGCGGCTTTCTTCTCTTTACTTCCATGTATTGCCTGCTGGCCTTTCTGCCCTACACCCATTACGCGCTCATCAAGGCGCCTCCGTATGCATGGCTCACCTGGCTGGTTCAGTACCATGCGGCAATGTACTGGTTCCTGTTGCTAACTGCGATTCTGGCTTCTTGGCCGGGCCGCAGGCTGGGACAAACGATTTTCTTCACCGCCTTGATCCTGGGCGGAGGCTGGCTGGCGTGGCGGCCGTTGCTGCCCGCGCTGGAGAACAATTGGACGTCCTATCAATGGAGCCTTGTCGCTCTGCTGCCTCTGGCCATTGCCGCAGCAGCGAAAGTTAGGAGCACCTGGCCCCGCATGGATATTCACCTCGAGGAAGACGCGCTGATCGGTTACTCCAGCGCTGCCCTCGCTGCCCTTGGCGCCGCGCTGATCTCCGCCACTGCCGTCCTGATACAGCAGCACGCCGAGACCGGGCTGTGGGCGCTGAATGCGACCGCACTGAGACTGACCGGCTGGAGCGCCATTTCCCACGTCGTGGTCGCGCTGGTCGTCGTCTCCATCGTGAACCTGATCACTCTGGTCGCGGCGAAGTATCGCCATGGGGCGAGCTTGAGGCGCGTGCTGCTGGCCGTGCTGGTGTGGATTGCAGTGTGGGCGGCAGTCTCGCGC
>JBOGLL010000101.1:0-7717 GCA_050746065.1 Terriglobales bacterium
GTCTTTGACCGCCAAGCTGATTGAAAACGCACCAAGTTCCATGTTCGCTCCTTTGTAATGCACACTGGAATTTCCGTTTTGATAATCCCGCCGGGCGAAAACATACACCTGGCCGCCTACGCATGCAATGCTCCAGCCCAGTATTCGGTGCAGGAGGCGTGTTTCTACGGTGACAGTCGAGGTGCGGGCGAAATATTTGCGTTGCAGCGCACACCAAACGATGGTTAAATTCGGGTTAAGATTGCTGGAAAGTTTGCAGGGAGGAGTTTCTCGAATGGCAAGATGTCCGCGTTGTGCGTTCTCGGCGCTGCCTTATTCGCGTTGCGACCGCTGCGGTCTGATGCTGGGATTCGACGGGCTCACCATCCTCATAGACTTCCACGATACCCCGGCTTTTCAGCGGGTGCGGACCCTCGCCCAACGGCAGCCTTCGTGTTCCCAATGGACGCGCGAGGACGGGAGCCGCTACCTGCACGCCACCTATTCGTTCTCCGAGGTCGAGCGCTTCAATGAACTGGCCGCCGCCGCCACTCGCCTTCCCGGCAAGCGCGCCTTCGTGAACGGCCTCGAGATCCGCTGGCCCGCAAGGTTCGACGTGGCTGCGTTCTACGGAGACCTCGACGCGCTCGCTCGGCCGCCCGTCAAGGCGCGCGCCCTGGCTTCCGTGCCGGGATAGCGAACGCCGCGCACCGCTTTCTCGTTGACGGCTGAGTGTGCCTGCCCGACAATGGTTGTGCACTCTTTATTTCTGAGTGATGGAACCCAAATCTCATCCAGGAACGAGGTTACTGAATGTCAGAGTACGAATCCCCCGCAAAGTCCGGCGGCGCCATGAAGGTGGTGCTGCTGGCGGTCGCCGGCTTGTACATCGCGGCATCGCTGTATCTGATGTTTGACATGAAGGGCCGCATCACCACGCTCGAGGCCGGGCAAGCCACCGCCACCGCCCAGCAGGAGAAACTGAATCAGCGCGTCACTTCCAACGAGGCCGACCAGAAAGCCACCACCGCTACCCTGGCGGAGAAGATGGGCATCACCGAGAAGGAACTGCAGGCCCGCACCGAAGAATTGCGCCGCCAACAGCGTGCCTCGGTGGCGCGTCTGCAGAAGGAGCAGCAGGAGCAGATCAGCGCCGTCACCGGACAGGTGGAAGGCGTGAAGTCGGAAGTGGGCACGGTGAAGACCGACGTGGCCACCACCCGCACCGAACTGGAAGCCACCAAGGAAAAGCTGGAGCGCACCATCGGCGACCTGGGACTGCAGAGCGGCTTGATCGCCCGTACCCGCGACGAAGTGGACGAGCTGCGCCGCCGCGGCGAGCGCAATTATTTCGAGTTCACGCTGCTCAAGGGTAAGAACCCGACGCCGGTCTCAACCATCAGCCTCAAGCTGAGGAAGGTGAACCCCAAGAAGAGCCGCTTCACGCTCGACGTGGTGGCGGACGACCGCACCATCGAGAAGAAAGACAAGACCATGCTCGAGCCGCTGCAGTTCTACACCGGACGCGAGCGCCAGCTCTTTGAGCTCGTGGTCTTCAGCGTGGACAAAGACAAAGTGAGCGGCTACCTGAGCACGCCCAAGACGGTCGTTGCCAAGACCCAGTAACCTTAGGTCGCGTTCTCAACAAGGGGTGGCCGCTCCACCCCTTTACTTTTTCTCCTCCAGCACCAGCGGCTTGCGATCGTAGAGGTCCACCGTCACCGTCAGCGACTTGCGCTGGTCGAAACTCTCCCGGCTCACGGGAAACGCAAACATCACCATGCCGTCCTGCTGTGCGCCGGGAGCGATTTTCGTTTCCGGAGGCAGGGCTGCGATTTTGTGTGCCTGTAGATCGGGATACGCTTGCAGGTACCGGTCGTGGTCCACCGCGGAAGCAGCCTCGTCCTCCTCGATCTCCCCGCCTGGAACTTCGAGTTTCACGCGGATGCCGCGCACGTAGAGCGGCTTCTCCGCTGCGTTCTCCAGATGCAGATGCACCACTACCATCACGGACTGCTCCTGCGCCGGCGTGGCCGGCGCATTCGACTTTTTCGATGGAGAAGGCGGCGCCGGCTGCGTAGCGGCCGCCACCCGCGTGATGGAGCCGATGGTTTGCGGCTTCGCGGGACGCCCGGAATAAAGCAGCACAAGGATTGCGATTACCGCTGCCGCGCCGAGCACGGGAAGGATGGGAGGCAGCGTCCAGCGGGCGCTGTCCATCTCCTCGGTCATGGGGATATGCCCGGCGTCGGGAGGAGGGGCGGGCTTACTCGGCTGTTCGGTCATGGAAGCCTCAAGATTACGCGCTCAAGGCCCACTGCCGTTTCATGGCCTTGGCAAAGCGGTCGGCGGGCAGGGTATTGAGCACGTCCTTGGGCGTTAGCCACGCGCGGCGCGCCTGCAGGACGCCGTACTTGATCTTGGCCAGGTCGCTGGTGTGGTGGGCGTCCGTGTTGATCACCACCTTCACCCCGTGGTCCCGCGCCACCCGCACATTCAGGTCGCTCAGGTCGAGGCGTTCGGGTGCCGCGTTCAGCTCCATGGCCACGCGGTGCTTCGCCGCCGCTTTCAGGACCTTCTCCAGGTCGAACTTGTAGGCATCGCGGCGCAGCAGCAGGCGTCCGGTGGGATGCCCCAGGATGGAAACGTTCGGGTTCTCCACGGCGCGCAGCAGGCGGTCGGTCATGCGTTCGGGTTCCTGCTGGAAGTGCGAATGCACGCTGGCGATGACCACATCCATCTCCTCGAGCACGGAATCAGAAAGGTCGAGCTCCCCGTCCGCGAGAATGTCTACCTCGATCCCGGCAAAAATCCGGATGCCCTTGTTCTCCTTGTCCACCGACCGGATCACACGCACGTGCTCGGTGGCGCGCTTGTCGTCAAGACCGTTGGCCATGGCCAGGTTCTTGGAGTGGTCGGTGATGGCCATGTATTGATAGCCGCGCGCCTGCGCCGCTTCGGCCATTTCTTCGATGGTGTTACGGCCGTCGGTGGTCACCGTGTGCATGTGCACGTCACCACAAAGGTCTTCCACGTCCACCAGCGTGGGCAGTTTGTGCTCTTCCGCTGCCTCGATCTCGCCCGTGGCTTCGCGCATCTCCGGAGGAATGTATTCCAGCTCCAGCTTGGCGTAGATGTCCTTCTCGGTCTTGCCGGCGACGGGCTTTTCGTCGCTGAGCCGCGCCAGGCTGTACTCGTTCAGCGTGTAGTCCAGCTTGAGCGCGCGCTGCCGCAGGATGATGTTGTGCGCTTTCGATCCCGTAAAGTACAGCAGGGCCGCACCGAAGGACTCCGGAGGCAGCAACCGCACGTCCACCTGCAATCCGCTGCGCAACTGGAAGCTCACCTTGTTTTCGCCTTTCACCAGGACGCTGGCGATCCCGGGGAATGTCACGATCTTCTCGATCACGGCGTCGCGCTGTTTGTCACTGGTGCGTGCTCTAAGCGTGACCAGGACGTCCAGGTCGCCGACCGTCTCCCTCCCGCGACGCAGCGACCCGGCGGGCGTAACTTGCTCCACTGCGCCCAGGCCGCGCAGATGCTCGGTGAGTTGCGCCGCCACCTGGTCAGCCATCTCGATGGAGAAGCGGCCAGCGATGCGGCGGTAATTCTCAATGGCCTTCAGGATCTTCTGTTCATGCTTCGCGCCCAGGCGCGGCAGCACCTGCAGCTTGCCCTCGCGGGCCAGTTTCTCGACGCCGGCAACGTCCGAAATCTTGTAGGTGTCCCAGATCAGCGCGATGGTCTTCGGTCCCAGCCCCTGGATCTTGAGCAGTTCCAGAATGCCGGGCTTGTATTTCTTCAGCAGCTCAGCGTGCAGCGAGAGTTCGCCTTTGCCGAGGATCTCCTGGATATGCGCCAGCATGCTCTTGCCGATGCCGGGAATCGCCAGGACTTGTTTGGAATCGGAGATCAGATTGCTGATCTGCTGGGGAAAGCTGCCGATGGACTCCGCGGCACGGCGGTAGGAGCGCACGCGGAAGGAGTCCTCGCCGTGGATCTCCATCAGGTCCGCGGTCTCGTCCAGGATGCCGGCGATGCTGTGGTTGTCCACGCTGCACGTGATTCTATCGCAACGCGCACACCAGCCTTCCAGGTTGCAGGTCACGGCCCCGCGTGCCGCGAAGCCGGTTCATGCTTGCTGCAACGCCCAGCTACGCCTCGAGCTTGGTTACCTTGTCGGCCTGCGGGCCTTTCTGTCCTTGTGTGATCTCAAACTCCACGTCGTCGCCTTCCTGCAGGCTCTTGTAGCCGTCGGAGACGATGGAGCTGAAGTGTACGAACACATCGTTGCCGCCGTTGTGTCCGATGAATCCGTATCCCTTTGCGTTATTGAACCACTTCACTTTGCCTTTGATGCGTTCCACTTGCTTCTTCCTCCGTTTGCGGCGCAAACACCACCGCTTGCGGATATGGATGCTCGTTCCCGGCACAGGGTTTCTCCGCTGGTCACGAAAAAGTGGGAACGAAGCGCGGAGTGCCGGGAAGAAAACACACGTGCCAATGGTGCAATGGCCCTTTGCCTTTTACCTTCCGCCTTTGGACTTTCTGGTATTCTGCGCGGCTATGGCGCGAAAGCCCACCATCACCATTGTCGGACCGGGAAACGTCGCTACGGCGCTGGCGATATCCTTGCGCAAGGCGGGATATCGCATCAGCGAGGTCGTCTCGCGCGACCTCCCCGACTCCAAGGCCCGCGCCCGCAGCCTGGCCCGGAAAACCGGCGCCCGCGCTGCGACCCATGCCGAGGCGGCGCTTCACGCCGATCTGGTGTGGCTTTGCGTCACCGACGATGCCATCGCTCCCACCGCCCGCGCCCTGGCACGCGCGTCCCACGGAAAAGGAAAGTGGAAAGGGAAGATCGCCCTGCATTCCAGCGGGGCCCTCACCAGCGACCAGCTTGCGCCCCTGCGGAAGAAGGGCGCGTCGGTCGCGGCCCTGCATCCCATGATGACCTTCGTCCGCGGCGCGCCTCCTTCCATGAAAGGAGTGCCCTTCGCCGTGGAGGGCGATTCCGCCGCCGTCACCGTGGCCCGTCACATCGCCCGCGACCTGGGCGGGAAGGCCTTTCCCATCCGGAAGCGCAACAAGACGCTCTACCACGCCTTCGGGGCGTTCGCTTCGCCGCTCATGATCGCCACGCTGGCCATGGCGGAGCGCGTAGCACTTGCCGCGGGAGTCCCCAAAGCATCCGTGCGCGACGCCATGCTGCCCATCACTCGTCGCACGTTCGAGAACTTTTTGCGCGGAGGAACCGCAGCAGCTTTCAGCGGACCTGTCAATCGCGGCGACGTGCGCACCGTGGCGCGACATCTGCGGGCACTGCGCAAAGTGAAGGGCGCGCGAGAAATCTATCTGGCGCTGGCGCGTTCCGTGCTGGACACGCTGCCAGTGAAGAATCGGGCCGCGCTGCGCAAGGTGCTGAAAGGAGGGTAAGCGTCCCGCTATTGGACATTCCGAGCGAAGCGAGGAATTGCTACACCAGCGTCATTGCTAGGGCTTCCTCGCGTCGCCCGCGGTCCCCTTCGCTCCGCTCGGAATGAAAAAAATCACCGCCGGCTGAACAAATGCCCCAGCTTTTCCTTCTTCACCTTCAGATACTCCTCCGCGTGGGGCTGGGCCTCCACCTCGCAGGGGACACGCTCCACCACCTTGATGCCGGCGCTTTCCAGGGCGGCAACTTTTTCCGGATTGTTGGAAAGCAGCCGCACTTGCGTCACTCCCAGCAGCTTCAGCGCTTCCCCGGGTAGCTGGAATTCGCGATGGTCGGCCTTGAAGCCGAGCTCCTGGTTGGCCTCCACCGTGTCCATACCGCGGTCCTGGAGCTCGTAGGCCTGGAGCTTGGCCATCAGGCCGATGCCGCGCCCTTCCTGCTGCTCGTCGAGCAGCACTCCGCGTCCGGCCTCGGCAATCAGCGCCAGCGCCATCTCCAGTTGCTGGCGGCAGTCGCAGCGCAGCGATCCGAAAACGTCGCCGGTAAGGCACTGCGAGTGCACCCGCACCAGCGGAGCGTCAGCAGGCCCCGGTGAACTCGCGTCGCAGGTCACGTCACCCATCACCAGCGCAACTGCGGTTTCATGCCGGGTCTCGGAGCCGTTTTCAAAATCGCCTTCGAAGCCGTGCAGGCGAAACCGTCCCCAGAGGGTAGGGAAGTCGGCCTCGGCGACTTTGCGGACAGAAGAACCCACAGCGGAATTATACGTGGAGCGCCATCGCCTTCATGTAGCCCGGCCGCCCTCGGCCGGGCGGTTCTGGATGAAAACCGCGGAGGACGCAGAGGTACGCAGAGAACGCCGAGAACGCAAGGAACGCTGGAGAAAAAGAAGGTTGTCATTCCGAGCGAAGCGAGGAATCTGCTTCTCCAATCGTCAATGCTGAAATGGTGAAATCGTCAATTCCTCTGCGTCCTCCGCGTCCTCTGCGGTTTTCATTCCCGCCTCCCTCCTCCCGCCCGCGCTACAATCGGAAGCGTCAATGGAACCGCGCCTCATGCTCGTCACGCTGCTGGTAAAGCTGGGAGTGGCGGCAGCCGTGGCCAGCGCCTTGGTGCGCTCGCGCTACTTCAAGCTGCTGCTCTTTCGGGAAGAGCGCACCCTTGAGCAGCGCATCCACCTGATCCTGTTCGTGGCCACGCCCTTCGCGCTGGGCGTGATGATCCGCGTGCTGGTGCCCAACTTTTTGGCCGCCGACCTGGGCTTTGAGGCGGCCATCCTGATGGGAGTGATCGGCGGACGCCTCTCCGGAGCCCTCGGCGGAGGCCTGGTGGCCGTGCCCGCGCTGCTCAACGGCGAATACCTTACGCTGCCCTTCAACGTCGCTGCCGGATTGGTGGCCGGACTGCTGCGCTGGCGCGTGCCCAATCCGGAAGAAGTGTGGTCGTTCTCGCCGTTCATTGATCTCGGCGTTTACCGCTGGGCGCGGCGCATGCTGCGCCGCCCGCTGGGCGACTGGCAGACCGCATTCTTCCTGGTCATTCTGGGACTGCAGGTGCTGCACGTCGAGCTGGCCTCGCGCCTGCCCAAGCAGATGTTCGCCGTGCACGCCACGCAATGGCCCACGCTGCTGGCCATCTATGCGGTGACCATTGCGGTGGTGGCCATCCCGCTGAAGATCTGGAACAACGCCCGCATCGAGATCAAGCTGGAAGAGCAGGAGCGGCTGCTCCTGCAGGCGCGCATGGACGCGCTGCAAACCCAGATCAACCCGCACTTCCTGTTCAACACGCTGAATTCAGTGTCGTCGCTGGTGCGGTTTGACCCGGACATGGCCCGCGAAGTCATCCTCAAGCTGGCCAGCATCCTGCGGCGGCTGCTGGGCAAGCACGATTCGTTCGTCCATTTGCGCGAGGAAGTGGAGTTCATTGACGACTACCTGGACATCGAAGTCGTCCGCTTCGGGCGCGACAAGCTGCGCGTCGAGAAAGAGCTGGCCGCCGACACCCTGGACGTCGTCGTCCCCAGCATGATCCTGCAGCCGCTGGTCGAGAACTCGATCAAGCACGGCCTCTCGCCCAAAGTGGATGGCGGCCGCATCACGCTGCGCTCGCGCCTGGCCGACGGTAAGGTGGTGATCCAGGTGGAGGACGACGGCGTGGGCATGGGCGGAGCCGGGCTCGCCGAATTGGCACCCGGGGACACGCTCATCACCTCGATTGGACCGGCTGTGATCTACGGCGCCGGCATCGGCATGGCCAACGTGGCCGAGCGGCTGAAGGTGCTCTACGGAGACGCCGCCACCA
>JBOGLL010000102.1:0-4494 GCA_050746065.1 Terriglobales bacterium
CGTTAGTCGTTGGTCGTTAGTCGTGGTGGGAGGACGAAAGCAGGTATGACCGGTGGTCGGCCACTTTAGGCGGGGCTAGCGGGGACTCGCGCCCTGCGAACTCGTGTTGGATTCGGCGACGCGGATCATTCCGCTGCCGCGTTCGGTCTCCAGGGTCATGTGCAGGGCGCAATCCGAACACAGCCAAAAGTATTCCAGCTTGGCGGTTGACCGGTGGCCGTTGCCGTTCCCATTTCCGTTGCCATTTCCGTTCCTACGCTCCACCAGAAACAGCTGGCCCTGGTGCAGATAGCGAAACGGGACGGCACACCGCGGATTGGCGCACTGGGAAACCATTTGCACAGGTTGGGATGCAGTTGTCGGGCCGGGGTTACAAGAAAGGAAATGCTTTTTGGGTCGTTGGTCGTTAGTCGTTGGTCGTTACTTGTAGCCGTTCGGGCGTCTCTGGTCAGCCAACGACCAGCGACGAACGACTAGCGGCTTTCCAGCTTGTGCTTCAGGTCGGCAGCGATCTGGCGGCTGTGGAAACGGCCATTCTCGATGAAGATTTCGCCAGTGCGCGAGCCAGCCACGATCACACCTGCCACGTAAATCCCGGGGACGCTGCTCTCCAGAGTTTCCGGATCGCAGAGCGGACGGCATTGCTCAGCGGAGAGCTCGATGCCCATGCCGCGCAGGAAGTCGAAGTCCGGATGGTAACCCGTGAGCGCGAAGACGAAGTCGTTTTCCAGTTCGAGTTCCCCGTCGGGGGTGCGCAGCAGCACGTGGTCGTCCGCGATCTCACGCACCGTGGAGTTGAAGTACGCCGGAATCTCGCTGCGCTTGATGCGGTTCTCGATGTCGGGCTTCACCCAGTACTTCACGCTGTCGCGCATGCCCGGCCCGCGGTGGACCAGGGTGACGCGCGCGCCGTGGCGCCACAGGTCGAGCGCCGCCTCCGCTGCTGAGTTCTTGCCGCCGATGACCAGCACGTCGGTGTCATAAAACGGATGCGGCTCGCGGTAGTAATGGAACACCTTGGGCAGCGTCTCGCCGGAAATTCCCATCAGGTTGGGAAGATCGTAATACCCGGTGGCGACCACCAGCTTGCGGGCATGGTACTCGTGCCGGCGGTCGTGACTGTCCTTTGTGGCCACGCGGAATTTCCCGTCGGAGCCGGTGACGGACTCCACGCGCTCGTACTGGCGGACGTTGAGCTGATAGTGCGCGGCCACGTTGCGGTAGTACTCCAGGGCCTCGTTGCGTGTGGGCTTCTGGTGCGCGGTGCTGAAAGGGATGTCGCCGATCTCCAGCAGTTCGGGCGTGGTGAAGAACACCAGGTTCGCAGGGTAATGAAACAGCGAGTTCACCAGGCAGCCCTTGTCAACCAGCATGGCGGTGAGGCCGACCTTCTGCGCCTCGATGGCACAGGCCATGCCGGTAGGGCCGGCGCCTATGCACAACACATCGGCTGAGTCTCCGGCGCGCTCGCGCTTTGCCAGCGCCGTTGCGGGTTCGAGGATGGCTTCCGCCATGTTCAACCTTTACATTAGCAGACGTACAGTAACAGACAGGACACAAGGACGCTGCGTCCGGTTGCTATAATTCCGCGTCCCTGCCTTCTGACAAGGCATCCTTAATAGTAGATAGAGGAGCACCCATGGCCACTGCAGCCAAGCCCAACCCGCCCGCAACCCGAATTGAGAAGGATTCCCTCGGCCCCAAGGAGATTCCCGCGCACGTTTATTACGGCGTGCAGACGGCGCGGGCGCTGGAGAACTATCCCATCTCCGGGATGCGGGCGCACCCCACGCTCATCCGGGCGTTTGGGCTGATCAAGCAAGCGGCGGCGGAGGCCAATCTGGCGCTCGCTCTGGTGGACGAAAAGCGGGCGCGCGCCATCATGCAGGCGGCGAAAGAAGTCGCCGAAGGCAAATGGGACGCGGAGTTCGTGGTGGACGTCTTCCAGGCGGGCGCGGGTGTGAGCTTCCACATGAACTCGAACGAAGTCATCGCCAATCGCGCCATTGAGATCCTGGGTGGCAAGCTGGGGGACTACACCGTGGTCCATCCCAACGACCACGTGAATTACGGGCAGTCCACCAACGACGTCTTCCCTACCGGCATGCGCCTGGGCGCGCTGCTGGAATTGGAGAAGCTCTATCCCGCCGTAGATGCGTTGGCCGCCGCGTGCGAAGCCAAGGGCCGCGAGTTCGACGGCATCATGAAGTCAGGACGCACCCACATGCAGGACGCCGTGCCCATCCGCCTGGGGCAGGAGTTCGCTGCCTACGGCGCGGCCATTCGGCGCGCCGCAAAAGGCATCCGGCAGGCGGCGGAAACGCTGCGCGACCTGGGCCTGGGCGGTTCGGCCGTGGGCACCGGCATCAACACGCATCCGCATTATCGCGAGAAGGCCGTGGCCAACCTGGCGCGGCTTTCCGGGCAGAAACTGACGCCCGCCGCCGACATGCGCGAAGCCATGCAATCGAACTACTGCATGGCAGCGGTGTCGTCGTCGTTGAAGAACCTGGCGCTCGAGGTGATCCGGATTTCGAACGATCTACGGCTGCTGGCCTCCGGCCCCAACACCGGATTCGCCGAGATCAACCTACCGGCGCTGCAGCCGGGATCCTCCATCATGCCGGGCAAGATCAACCCGGTGATTCCGGAGCTGGCGGCCATGGTGTCGTTCCAGGTGGTGGGCAACGACGTGGCCGTGGCCATGGCGGTGCAGGCCGGGCAGCTTGAGCTGAACGTGATGATGCCCACCATGAGCTACAGCGTGATGCAATCCATCACCATCCTTACCAACATGCTGCGCCAGTTCACGGAAAAATGTGTGCAAGGGCTCACGGCCAACGAAGCCCGCAACTCGTTTTATGCGCAGAGCACGGTGTCGCTGGCAACGGCGCTCAATCCTTACATCGGCTATGCCAAAGCGGCCGAGATCGTGAAGGAGTCCGTTGCCACAGGCCGCAGTATCATTGACATTGCGCGCGACAAGAAGCTGCTGACCGAGGACGAGATCAAGGAGATCCTCGATCCCAAGAGCATGACCGAGCCGCAGATGCCCAAGGAAGCGGCCAAGGACCGGGAAGCCAAGAAAAAGCTGTAACTGGCCCCAGGCCACGGAACCGACACTCACCTTGCCGCGTACTCTACGTCCAAGACCCTATCCGTCTTTCTTTTCCGGAGGAACCATGAATAAGGCCGTCCCGTTGCTGTTCGTGCTTGTTTTCGCCTTTGCCCTGCCGGTCTTCGCCGCTGAAGCACCGCCTTCGGCGGACCTGGAAGCGCGGCGCAAGGCTCTGAACGACCTGTTGCACGAACAATGGGAATACATCCTGCGCATCGATCCCATTTTTGCCTCCATCATCGGCGACAAGCGCTACAACGACCAGGTAGGTGACTCGTCCGAAAAAGCCATGCTGGCCGAATTGGAGGAGAGCCGGAAGTTCCTGGCCCGTTTCGAAGCCGTTGACACCACCGGCTTCCCCGAACAGGACGCTCTGAACAAGGAGCTCATGGTCCGCGACCTGCGCCAAGACTTGGATGGAGCCCGCTTCAAGAACTGGCGCATGCCGGTGAACCAGTTTTTCGGCATACAAATCGATGCGCCCCAGATCACTTCTCTGCTTTCCTTTTCCACGGTGAAGGACTACGACGACTACGTGAAGCGCCTGCGGCAGTTTCCCAAGGTCTTCGACGATGTGATAGACAACATGCGCGCCGGTATGGGCGACGGCCTCATGCCTCCGAAGTTCCTCCTCGAGAAGGTGGCCAAGCAATCCGCCGGCATCGCGGCCATGGAGCCGGAGAAGAGTCCTTTTGCCGGATGCCTGTCCAAGCTTCCTGCTTCCTTTCCTGCTGCGGAGCAGGAGCGCATCAAGAAGGACGTACTGGCCGCGGTGCGCGACCATGTCATCCCTGCGTACCAGAAGTTCACCAAGTTTGTCGCGGAAGAATACGCGCCCAAGGGACGGACCGAAGTGGGCGTGTGGTCTCTGCCCGAGGGCGAAGCCCGCTATGCCTTCCGGGTGAAGCAGATGACCACTACCAGCAAGGCGCCGGAGGAGATCCACCAGCTCGGCCTGCAGCAGGTGGCCGAAATTGAGAAACAGATGCTGGTGATTGCCAGGAAGCTGGGCTACAAGGACCTGAAGAGCTTCAACGCAGCCATCGAGAAGAACCAGGACCTGCGCCCCAAGTCACGGCAGGAGATCGTGGACCTCTACCAGAAATACACCGACTTCATGTATCCCCACATTTCCAAGTTGTTTGGCCGCCTGCCCAAGGCCAGCATGGAGATCAAGGCGGTGGAGGAATTCCGGGAAAAGGAAGCCTCGGGCGCGCAGTATTTCCGCCCGGCGCCGGATGGCTCGCGCCCCGGCATCGTGCGCGTGAACACCGGCGATTTCGAGAAGCGCAAGACCATCGGCATGGAGTCCACGGCGTATCACGAAGGGGTGCCCGGACACCACATGCAGATCGCCATCCAGCAGGAGCTGCCCA
>JBOGLL010000103.1:0-2828 GCA_050746065.1 Terriglobales bacterium
TCCCCATCATTTTTTCCGGTAAATTGCGGAAGGCCCACGAGCATCTGCTGAGCCGTGGTGTTCTGGCCGGCCCTCTCCAGGACAGCGGGGACACACAGTTTTTCGAAGTACGCGACCTCGAGGGAAACGTGATTGAGGTTTGCCGTGAACCTTGAGACTCGACCCCTGGATCCGGCAACCAGCCGCCGGGAGTATGCACGGGCATGCTGAGCTGGCTTCTTTGATCTCGTGTTCGACTGCGTCCTCTGGCTGACCGGCCTCTCGGCGCGCGAGCTTTCTCGAAGCCCGAATCAGAGACCTCTGGACAAGGGTTCCATGGTCCTGGTGGTGGGGTTGCTGGGATTGGCCGTGATCCTGGTCGTGTCTGCCTTCGTCCTGCTCTCGCGCTCGTAGCGCCTGGCGGCGTCACTTCCTGCGGCTTTCCTAACCCATCGGTAACGGCAGCCAATGAAAATACCGACTCGCACGCTCGTGCTGCGATGATGTTCTTCCTTGTGCTTGCCACCCCGCATTGCAGCCGACGGCTGGGCAACCCAGGCACATTATTTCCGGAACGCCCAGTAATCTCCCTCAGGACTTTTGACCTGAAATAGGCCGAAGCGCGCCTTGGGCGGAGAGTTGTTGTGCAGGAGCTCATAGACGTCGGCGAGCACGGCCCGGCTTATGCCGAAATAGGTGTGACCGATGAACGATTCGCTCACCGCAGTGACGTCCACGGTATCCATTTCCGGCGCCACCACGAGGCCCGGGCCGCCTTCTCCCGCGCGCGGAGCATCCTTGGGATGAAAGCGCCGTCCGTACAACAGCGCGCGGTCCACGGTGGAAACGTAGAGGGTGACGCGCTCCGACATCTTGGCGAGGGTGGCCGCGCGCTCGCGCAGCGCATCGCGATCCATGTCCGCCGCTGCCAGGATCACCTGCCCCAGCCGGGGCAGTGCTGGCTGCCCACTGGCGGAGAGCCGTATCGCCGCTTTGGTCAAGCCGCGCGCACCCAGACTGTGGGCAATCACATGGATGCGCTCGGCGCGTGTCCGTTGGTACAGCTCCTGGAGCACTCGGCCCAGGGTCTCGGCGCTGGCCTCAAGACTGTCCTCGTCTTCGCGATACTCCTGCGCGCTCTCCCGCGATGGCCAACTGTAGATCACCGTGGGCCCGGCGAATTCCAGATCATGCTGTAACTGGCCCGCACGCTCGGCGGCCTCGGCAAGCGAGTAGTTGAATCCGTGGATGAAGACCAGCATTTCGTGGCGAGGCGAGGTGCTGACGCGGGCCGCCAGCGCTTCAAAATACTCGGCTTCCGGCATGGGTGAAGGGCGGGCCACATGCAGCGGGGGCATAGCTTTCTTCTTTTTCTTCTCCGGCGGTTGCTTGCATTCCACTTCGTGCTTCAATCCTTGGGGCACGGAGCCGATATCCAGGCCTTCGCCGATCACAACTTCGTAAACTCCGAACGACAAGCGGTCTTCGCCGGCACGCTCCTTGCCGTAGCCGAGCACCTGATCGCGGGCATGCACGGGCTCGCACTTCTTGGCATCGAAGGGGGCGACGTTTCGGTCGGTAACGTAGAAAACCTGGAGGGGCTCCGGAAGGGCCGGTGGCTTGGGCCGGGGCCCGCTACGCCATCGCAGACAACCCGACAGCAGTGTGCAGCACAGTAGAAGGAGCGCGGCGTGCAGAATCGGCCGCCGCCCACAGTTGAGAACCGGGGCCGGCAAGCGTCCGGGATGAGGTGAGGAAGGCCGCGCCAAGAATCTATCCTCCTGGAGGACCTCCATCGCTGCAGTCTGGGGTTTACGAGGGTGGGATGTCAAATCCTGCAGATGAAGTTGCTTACGCGGCGCGGGAGACCTCGCGCCAGCGCTTTTGGGCCTGGGCTTCGGCAGCCCTTACTCGGGTGACGACGAAGTGGCGCACGAACATAGTGGCCACGCCCAGCACGGCCAGCATGAAATCGAGGCCTCCGGCCACCAAGCGCACGGCCACGACTCTGTTGACCGCTTCCATCACCGGCGCAATCAGGGCCTGCAGCAGGGGAACCAGGGTCAAGCCTTCCAGGACTTCCTTGCGCAGCAGCCCGCTGCCCAGGATAAAGGCGGCGAAGAATGCCAGAGGCGGCAGGGCCAGGGCCAGGGAGAGTCCCAGGCGCAAGCCGCGCCACATCTGGTAAACGCGCAGCGTCTTCGCCTGAGCCTCCTGGGGGACAGTTTGCGCCGGCGCGGGAACCGCAATCTGGTATGCGGAAGTTTGGGGACCGACCGGGCTGGGAAGCCCGATGCGGCTCCGGGACACGCCGGCCACCGACTTGGGCACACGGATGCTGGAAAAGCCGTGCGGACGGATCTTCGAGGCGGTGAGCCGGTTGGCGCTGAGCGACGCCTGGATGTTCTTGAGTCTGGCGAGTACGTCGCGTGCGTCGGGCCGGCAGGTGCGGTCCTTCTGCAGGCACAGGCTGATGAGTCGCTCGAGTTCGAGCGGCACATCCGTGTTGAAGTGGCTGGCGGGCGGCGGGTCCTGGCTCAGGATGCGGGCCAGCGTGGCCTGGGGTGACGGTCCTTCGAACGGCATCTTGCCGGTAGCCATCTCGTAAAGCATGACGCCAAAGGAAAAGATGTCGGTGCGGGCGTCGATCTCGATGGCCAGCGCCTGCTCGGGCGACATATGGTTCACGGTCCCCAGCACAGAACCCGCGCGGGTTTCAAACGACGTGGTCTTGTGGATCTCCTCGGCGGACTCCGGCTCCTTAAGCTTGGCGAGGCCGAAGTCGAGGATCTTCACCTGGCCCCGGGGTGTGACCATCACGTTCTCGGCCTTCATGTCGCGATGGATGA
>JBOGLL010000104.1:0-2505 GCA_050746065.1 Terriglobales bacterium
ACCAGTTCCGGGGCCATGTAGCCGGGCGTGCCCGCGAATCCGCCGGTACGGCTCTCGGGATGGGAGCTCTCCTGTGTTTCCTCGGAGAACGCCAGGCGTTTGGCCAGACCAAAGTCCAGCATCTTCACTCCGCCCGCGGGAGTGAGCATGATGTTTTCCGGCTTGATGTCGCGATGGATGATGCCTTTCTCGTGCGCGGCAGCCAGGGCCTCGGCACACTGCAGGGCGATTTTCAGGAAGTCGCTGAGAGAGACCGGTTGCTGCAAGCGGTGACGGAGGTTGGCGCCTTCCACGTACTCCATGACCAGGTAGAGATGGCCGCCTTGCTCGAGCACGTCGTAGATGCCGGCGATGTGCTGGGAATTCAGTGCCGAGGCGCGCTCCGCCTCATGCAGGAAACGGCGGTGATAGCGAGGGTCTTCACGCAGGCGGGAGGAAAGGCGCTTCACAGCGACGCGGCGCTTGAGGGTGGTGTCGTCGGCAAGGTAGACCTCACCCATGCCTCCGGCGCCCAACCGCTGACGAATGGCGAAGCGGCCAATGGTGGTTCCCGTCAGATCTTCGGAGGATTCGAAGGGCACGGGCTTGCGCAGCGGCGACGCCATGGCCGATCCTCAGCTACGCGCGCTGGGCGGCCTCCAATGCCGGGTATCGTACTCTGGCCCGAAAGGAGAAAACAATAGCGGCGAGCTACCGCGTTGCTACGCGGTGTACCGGCGGGGCAGGCGCTTGGAAAGGCCGGTGAGGATCTCGTAGGGAATGGTCATGGCCAGCGCAGCATGGTCCCAGGCGGTGATGGAACGCTTGCCCTGGGATCCGATGAGAATCACTTCGTCGCCGAGCGCTACACCGGGAATGCCGGTGACGTCAATCAGGGTGATGTCCATGGAGATGCTGCCCACGATGGAGGCGTAATCGTCGCGCACGATGACACGGCCCCTGGAGGAAAGCTGGCGGGAGAGGCCGTCGGCGTAACCCACGGGCAAGGCGGCGATGCGGGCGGGCGCCTGGGTGACGTAAGCGCCGTTGTAACCCACGGGCTGGCGCGCGCCCACGTCGCGCAAAGACAGGATGCGCGTCTTCCAGGAAAGCACGGGCTTAACGGGAAGCTCGTGCGAAGCGTCCGGGGCGTGGTTGATGACGGAGGTAAAGGGCAGGTAGTAGCCGTACAGCGAGATCCCCGGCCGCACCATGTTCTTGCGGGCGCGTGGCTGGGTGACGATGGCGGCGCTGTTGGCCAGGTGAATCCACGTGGGCGACAGCCCGGCTTCGCGCAGGCTGGCGACCGCTTGGTCGAAACGGGTGATTTGCGCTTCGACGTCGGGAGCATCCACGATTTCCGAGGATGCCAGGTGGGAGAACACGCCCTCGAGAAAAACGTGCTGCGTGGAGCCGAGGACCTTCGTGAAAGCGGGAAGATCGGCGACACTGATGCCTAATCGGGCCATGCCGGTGTCAATCTTGAGATGAACCGGAACTGGTTCGGTCGCTCCGGATTTTGCGGCGGCGGCTTCCAACAGCTCGACGTGGCTCAGGTCCCAGACCGCGGGCGTGAGCTGGTGGCGCACCACGGCCTCCTGCTCACCACGCCAGAAGCTGGTCATGAGCAGAATGCGACCCTTGATACCGCCTTCGCGGAGCGCGACGCCTTCTCCGGTTGAGGTTACGCCGAACCACTTGGCGCCCTCGGTCTCGAGGGCGCGGGCGCATTCCACTGCGCCGTGTCCGTAGGCGTCGGCCTTCACGACCGCACAGACCGTGGCTTCCGGAGCCACGTAGTCATGGATGGTGCGGAAGTTGTGGCAGAGCACCGTGCGCGACACGTCCACCCAGGTGGGACGAAGATCCATAGGAAGACAGTTTACTGGCTGTCAGCCCTGGACTCGAATCGCGTGGAACGCTTGAGAAACGCCAGGTTCACCTTGCCGGTTGGGCCGTTGCGCTGCTTGGCGATGATGAGTTCAGCGACGCCGTCGAGGTCGGGATCGTCGGGCTTATAGACCTCTTCGCGGAAGATGAAGGCCACCAGGTCAGCGTCCTGCTCGATGGAGCCTGATTCGCGCAGGTCGGAGAGTTGGGGACGATGGTCGCCGCCGCGGCTTTCCGGGGCGCGGCTGAGCTGGGAGAGTGCGACCACGGGCGCGCGCAACTCCTTGGCCAGTGATTTCAGCCCGCGGGAAATGGCGGAGACTTCCTGCGTGCGGTTCTCATACCGGCGGACGCCCGCCGAGGCCGACATCAACTGCAGATAGTCCACGATCACCAGGTCGAGCTTGCCTTGCGTCTGCTGCAGGCGTCGCGCTTTGGCGCGCATTTCGTGCAGCGAGATGCCGGGCGTGTCGTCAATGAAGAGCGGGGCTTCGGCCAGCTCGCTCAGGCCGGCCACGAGCTTTCCGAAATCGTCGCGCCCCAGGAAGCCGGTGCGCAGCTTGTGGGAGTCCACGCGCGCCTGCGAACACAGCAGGCGCAAGAGCAGGGCCTCGCGCGACATTTCCAGCGAAAAAA
>JBOGLL010000105.1:0-3029 GCA_050746065.1 Terriglobales bacterium
GTGCGTTTCTCGCCGCCTTCGATCTTCACCGCTTCCGTCCCCACGTCTTTCACGAAGCGGGCGGCGTTGCGCAGCGCGTCCTCGGCGCTGAGGTGATACGAGGCGTAGGGCATGTCGGCGATGAGCAGGCCGCGCTTCACGCCCCGACGCACGGCGCGCGTGTGGTGCACCATTTCGTCCATGGTGACGGGCAGCGTGCTGTCGTAGCCCAGCATCACCATGGCCAGCGAATCACCCACCAGGACCATGTCAATGCCGGCTTCGTCCACCAGGCGGCCGGAAGCGTAGTCGTAGGCCGTGAGGCAGGTGATGGGCTCGTGCAGCAGCTTCTTCTCGCGGATGGACTGGATGGTGACTTTGGGTTGGGAACTTCCCCGGGAGTCATTTCCCCGGGTGGCGGACGACGTGATACTCATGGCTTCCTCCAGTGCAGTTCCCGATAACTCAGGGATACCGCCTGTTCGCTACATATGGGATGCAGCGAGGAGTATTGTAGTCGCGAAAAGTGGAGTTGTTCAAGGTTTCCTAGCTGGACAGGTTGATGAGCGGAATATGCCATCAGTAACCGTCTATTACCAGAAGTGCCCTACGTGCGGCCGGACTTGGAGCGCGCAACTTAGCCAGTCGGCTGTGACCCGCATCGGCAAGGAGGTGTTTGTTTGCAAGTGCGGCATCGAGTGGCCGACCGGCCGCGTGGAATGGTTCCGTCTCACTCCAAGGCAGCAGCGCGCTTACTTTTTCTCCGAAGTAGAAGTCGGCGTCCTAGCGATCTGCACCCTCGTCCCTCCGTTGTTCGGTTATTTCATTGGAGACGGATGGCGCACAGCCCTGAAGGCCGCTGTCTGGGGGTTTCTGGTGGGTGCCGGGTTTGTCCTGGTTTTGTGGGGAATGAAGCTTTGCATCGTAGGCGCTTCACGCTTCCGCACACGACATGTGATACGAAGACCCGGCACGGATCCCATGACGCCGGTTCTCGAGAACCCTGGATCCCGGACCGAGAGCTTCGCGCAGGCACCACAGACACGCGAGGCGGAGTCCGAGTCTACCGTCCAGCTGCGGGGGATTTCGACTGGAGCGGTTGCGGCCTTTGGGACGCATGTCCTCTTTCTATTGAGCGTCATGATTGGCTTCTCAATAGCAATGCTCTTGACCTTCCCCTTCATGAACGACGGGCACTACTGGCTTTGGGGTACAGGCATTCTGGGAACAGCTCTTTCAGCCGCACTCTACCTATTGCTGACGAAGAAAGTAGAGAGGAAACAGGGAAGGTGAAGTTCACTTTGTGCGGCTACCCGCCGCTCCCGTCCCCCGATCCCAGCGGCAGGAAATACTGCGTGCCCTTGATGGGTTCGCTGATGCGGCGCAGCAGCTCTTGCAGGTCCTGGTGGCGGTCCACGAAATCGATATCGGAAGTATTCACCACCAGCAAGTCCGATGACGTGTAGTGGAAGAAGAAGTGCTCGTAGGCGCGGGCTACTTCTTCCACGTAGTCGTCGCTGACGGCGCTTTCGCCCGGTGCCGACTTCTTCTTCATGCGCTTCTTGAGCACCTCCGGCGTGGCCTGCAGATAGATGACCAGGTCGGGCGTGGGAAGGTGCTCGCGGAAGGCGTTGAAGTAGCGGTTGTAGACCTCGAGCTCGGTGTCGTTCAGGTTGATGCAGGCGAACAGCTTGTCTTTTTCGAAGATGTAGTCGGCCACGATGGTCTTGTGCGGGCTCACGTCCAGCGCGCGCAACTGTTCGTAGCGGCGGATGAGGAATGCGAACTGCGTTTGAAAGGCGGCGCCGGCGTCACCCTCGTAGAAAGAACCGAGAAAGGGATTGTCTTCGGGCTCGGCCACGCGTTGCGCGTGCAGGCGCTCGGCGATGATGCGCGCCAGCGTGCTCTTGCCCACCCGAATGGGGCCCTCCACGGCGATATAACGCGGCGGTTCAAACAGGTTGGCCATGCGGCGTCGGGTCCTCGAACGACAACCTTGGCAGCATAGCCCGGCTCATCGCCGCAGACAATTGAGGGAAGAGTTAACCCCTGGTGGAAACGGTTTTTGGTTTTTCGTTTTTGGTTTTTCGAAAAACCACAAACTACCAACCGAAAACCCCGCTTCAATTTAGAATTGCGCCTCTATGGCGGGCTTCGTGGTTGCGGTTGCGGCGGCGGCTTCGCTGGGAATCGGGGCGTATGCCGCGCTGGCTCCGCGCTCCCAGCTTTTCGGCCCAACGTTCATCGGCAAGCGGCCGGGGACGCTGCAGCTCGCGCTCACCTTCGACGACGGTCCCAACGATCCGCACACCCTGCATCTGCTCGAGGTACTGGCCCGCCACGGCGTGCAGGCCACGTTTTTCCTCATTGGACGCTACGTCGCCCAGCGGCCGGACATCGCGCGTGCCATCGTCGCCGCCGGGCACGAGGTCGCGAACCACACTTTCAACCATCCCAGCCTGCTGTTTTTCTCGCCGGCACGCGTGCGCCAGGAGCTGACCGATTGTGAAAAGGCGCTCTCCGACGCCGTGGATGCACACGCGCCGCTGTTTCGCCCGCCCTTTGGAGCGCGGCGCCCGCACGTCCTGCAAACGGCGTGGGACTTGAAGCTCGAAACGGTGATGTGGAGTGTGACTTGCCACGACTGGAGACCGACCACGCCGGAGCGCATCGAGCAGCATGCGGTGCGCCAGATCCGCGGCGGCGATGTGATTCTGCTGCACGACGGAGGCCATCAGGCGATGGGCGCCGACCGCTCCGCCACGGTAGCGGCAACCGACCGACTGATTGCGCGCTATAAGGAACAAGGCTACGAGTTTGTAACCGTGTCGCGGATGATGGGACGAGTACCGAGTACCGAGTACTGAGTCGCGAGTTGATCGCCCAGTCGCAACTCGGTACTCGGTACTCGGAACTAAAGTGCCGTAAACGCCTTCAGCGCCGCCTGGATGGTACGGCTCACATCTTCGTCGGTGTGGGCCGCACTGAGGAAGCAGGCTTCGAACTGCGACGGCGGCAGGAAGACCCCCAGTTCGAGCATGGCGCGATGG
>JBOGLL010000106.1:0-4634 GCA_050746065.1 Terriglobales bacterium
CACCATGCCTGACGGCGTGACTGGAACGGCCTACAGCCAGACCGTGGCTGCGACTGGAGGCACGGGCGCGCGCACCTTCAGCATCTCTGTGGGAGCTTTGCCCGGGGGCCTCGCCATCGATGCCAGCACGGGCGTGATCAGCGGAAATCCCACCGGCGTGGGCACCTTCAACTTTACCGTCACGGTGGTGGATACGGGGACGCCGCAGCAGACGGACACCCAGGCCCTCACCATTGACATCAATGCCCCGCTGGTGATCCAGGACCCCAATCCAATGCCCAACGCCACGATTGGTCAGGCATACAACGGTGCCGGTGTCCAGCTGACGGCCACAGGCGGGAGCGGGGCTTTGACTTGGACCATCAGCTCCGGCAGCGCTCCAACCGGGCTCGGCATTAATGGGGCGGGACTGATCAGTGGGACACCCGGTGCAGGGGCGACCACGCAAACCTTCACCGTGCGTGTCGCTGACAGCTCCAATCCACAGCAGGTGGATACTCAAGTCCTAACCATCATTGTGACGCTGGAGATCTCAACTACCACACTGCCCAACGCTACTTCCGGAACGGTCTACAGCCAGACCCTACAGGCTCGCGGAGGCCAGCCTCCCTACCTTAACTGGGCGCGGATCGGCGGAGTCATGCCCTCCGGTATTGGGGATCCGGTACCGGCGCGAGGGGTCATCAGCGGTACGCCCAGCGCAGTGTGCATAGCAGCCGTTTCGAACTTCACCGTGCAGGTAAGCGATTCGGCTGCCGCCCCGCAATCCGACACCCAGCCCCTGAGTATCACCGTGGACCCGGGGAGCGCGGTCAACATCCTGACCACCCTGATGTCCTCGGGGGTGGTGGCGACGCCTTACAGCTGGCCTGTGCAGGCAACTGGCGGGGTCCCACCGTACAACTTCGCTGTCACCAACGGCAATCTGCCCAGCCAGTTGGGCATCACGGGTGGGACAGGTGAAATCAGCGGAACGCCCGACACGGCCGAGACGCAGAACTTCGACGTAGCCGTTACGGATGATTGCGGCGCCACCGACACTCAGTCGCTCAGTATTACCATCAACGCAACTTCCCTGGGACGCAACGACACCGTCGCCACGGCTACGCCGCGCTCCAATGGCACCTTTGCCGCTTCCATCAGTCCCAGCGGCGACCCCAATACGACCTTTGCGCCGGATGTGGATGTTTACGAAGTCGTTGCCGCTGCCGGGGCCACGGTCACCATCACCGTGACGGGGCCGGGGCTTAACCCGTCCAGCCCGCTCGATCCGGTGATCGAGATCGTAATGGACGACGGCTCGGCCGATGGCGCGCGGCTCAACACTTGCAGGGATCCGGGCGACAATTCTCCACCGCTGCCCATCAACGCGGACCCGACGCCCAACAATTTCGACGACGCCTGCATCAACGACGATATCGATCTCGGCGTGGTCCGTGATTCAATGCTGGAGTTCCAGAACACCGCCGGCGGAACGCTCACGTTCTACGTCCGCGTCTTCGATTTCCGTGGGGATGCCCGGCCGGATTTGCTGTACACAATTAGCATCAGCGGCGCGAACTGATTTCCGTCCTTGGCATCCCTAGCCCGCCCGCGTGGCGGGCCTTTTTCCTTTGCTGTCGAGACCACAGAGTACACGGGGGAAGTCCTGTATCAGGGCACGGCTTCAGCCGTGCCGAAACAGTCGCCAACATTGAGAGGGGCTTTAACCCCCGGCGTCATACACTTGGCGGAGCGACCGGAGGACTTTCCTTTCAGCTCAGCCCACGCAGGGCATGAGCTGGACCCTCCACCTCAGCCGCTAAAGCCCAACGTTGATGAGGTGCCGTTGCGGCACGCCTGAAGGCGTGCCCTGATACGAAGATCAGAAACGAGAAACCAGAAACCCGAAACCCTCAGTTGGGTTCGCTCTTCGGTTCCGGCTTGCTGGCGGTGGTCTTACCGGGCTCGCCGTTGCCGTCGAGCCGTTGCAGTTCCGACCCGGCAGGCTGTTCCAGCACGAACTGGGAATCCGAGAGCGGCGAGTTCAGCTTGAGTTTCACGATGAAGAGCTGGATGGCGTATTCCTCCTGCGGGCGCCAGATGCGGATGGCAGAAGGGAACGTGAGGCCGTCGTATTCGGTGAACTGCTCGTACTCGGCCTCGGTGGCCACGTTGGAATAGCGGTCGTAGACGATCTGGCGGTGGGGCAGCAGATCGGAGCGGCTGAAGACGATCTTGCGGCGGACCTTCCAGATCTCGCCGTCGCGGCGCAGCACGGTGACGATGTAGGTGGGCTCCTCGACTTCCTTTTTCGCCGCGTCCCGGACGATTTCCGTGGAGCCCTCGACGAACACGATTTCCTCCCGGGGATCGATCTCCTGCAGGAAGAGAGCGTCGAAGATGTGTTGCGGGCGCAGGTTCTCCAGCGGCTTGTCGGAAGGACGCCCGATCTGGTTGGCGCCTACCACGAAGCGGTTCTTGGCGGGAATGGAGAGGCGGAACGCTTCGCCGTCACTCACCATGTCAAAGGCGGTGTTACGCAGGATGGGGAACAGGCCGATCATGCGCAACTGGTTGGGCTTGCGCACCAGCACGTAGCCGCGCATCTCCTGGATCTCGGTCACTTTGCCGCGCTTGACGCCGCCGATGGCCGGGGCGATATCCACGGTGGCATTCAGGGTGCGCACCTTGGCGGCCTCGGCATTGATGAAGCCGATGAGCTCCTCGAGGCTGGCCTCCTTGATCGCGCCCGTGGACGCGCGGCGCTCCACCTTGTGCGTGCGGAACAAGCAGCCGGTCAGGGAAAGAACGGCCAGCAGGGCGAGGAGTGCCGGAAGGCGAACGGCTCGTCTCATTCAGTCTGGGCAGCACCCCTGCAAATTGAGGCCGGTTTCCAGCGAAATCCGGCCGTGAATACGAGTATATAGCGGGCTTGTCGCCCTAGGCGAGCCCGTAGAGCGTAGCTTGCTACGTCTCGCTTCCTGGAGACGTTGCCAGTACGAGAGACGTTGCAAGCCCGCCGCGGCGGGTCCCTACCGTCCGTCCTGGGCCACGGCGCGGCGATAGGCGGCCACGTTGCGGGCGTGCTCCTGGGAAGTGCGGGCGAAGCGGTGGGCGCCGTGGTTGTCGCTCACGAAGTAGTAGTAGTCGGTGGCGGCGGGCTTCAGGGCTGCTTCCAGGGCCGCGCGGCCAGGATTGGCAATGGGTCCGGGAGGCAGGCCGGCGTAGCGGTAGGTGTTGTAGGGCGAGTCGAACTCCAGGTCGGACCTGTAGATGGTGCCGCGGTAGTGCCCCGCGAGCTGCGCAGCGTAAACCACGGTGGGATCGGCGGCCAGCGCCATGTTTTTCTGCAGGCGGTTGGAGTAAACGCCGGCCACCAGCGCGCGCTCTTCGGGCACGCTGGTTTCTTTCTCCACGATCGAGGCCAGGGTCACGATGCGGCGGGTGTCAGCAGAAATCCCCAGCGCGTGGGCTTCCTGGCGGAAGCGGCGCACCATGGCCGCCGCCAGATCACGCGGAGATTGCACCCGGCTGAATTGGTAGGTGTCGGGAAACAGGTAGCCCTCGAGCGAAGCAGCGCCGGGATCGAGGTCGGAGATCAGCGCGGTTTCCGAACGCGCGACTTTGACGAACTGTTCGCGCGTGGCCAGTCCCGCAGCCTCGATGGCGCCGGCGATCTCGAACAAGCTGAAACCCTCGGGGATCACCACGGTGTGGGTGATCACGTCGCCACGCGCCAGCCGGTCATAGACTTCCAGCGCCGTCGCGGGATGGTCGAAGCGGTACTCGCCGGCCTTGAGAGTGCGCTCTCCCTGGGAGTAGTGCAGCACCAGGAACGCCGGCACGCTGCGCACGATGCCGGCCGAGTGCAGGTCTGTGGCGATCTGGCGGGTGGAGGATCCGGGGCGCAGCAGCACGAACTTCTCGATGGACGGGCCGTAGGGCGCCAGCAGCATCCAAGCCAGCCAAACCCCGGCAGCGAGGATGGCAAGAACGAGGAATTTGAAAAGAGTGCGCAACCATTCCAGTTTAGACGAAAGCGGAGAGGCGAAGGTGCAGGAGGCGGGAGGCAGGGTTGCTAGAACTGGTTTGGCTCTGTTGACATCCTGCTTGGAAAGGGCGCGGCTCGGTAGCTCGGGCCTTGGTAGCTCTGGCCTTGGTAGCTCTGGCCTTGGTAGCTCTGGCCTTTAGGCCAGAGTTGCGGAGCAAGCTCGACTCGCGCAGCGACCGCGCCCTATAAGGCTTCCCCCCAAACTTTGTCATCCCGAGCCACGCCGGCTGATCCCGCTTTGCGGGAGAAGGAGGCGTGAGCGAGGGATCTGCTTTTCTTGTCTGTTTTCCCGATCCAAGGATCCTCTCCGCCGCCTGGGAGTTTGTGAAGACCCACTGGAGCGAGGTCCAGGCCACCTTTACGCCTTCGAGTGGTGCCGCCGTGGTGTACGCGGCGGGGTCTTTTGGCGACGCCCGCGGTCGGGAGGAGGTCCGCGAGTTGTTCACACGCAATCCCGTGTCTGCTGCGGAACGCACGCTGCAGCAGACCCTGGAACAGATCGGCAACTGCGCCGCGCTGCGCCAGCGCCAGCACACCCATATGGCCGAATGGCTGGCCGGACAAGCCGCTCCCGGAGGGCACTGAGGCAGGAAGCATACGG
>JBOGLL010000107.1:0-8772 GCA_050746065.1 Terriglobales bacterium
AACCTGCGCGTGGTGAGCGGACACCCCATGCTGCAGCAGTCGGCGCTTGACGCCGTGCGCCAGTGGCGGTACCGTCCCTACCTGCTGAACGGTGAACCGGTAGAGGTCGAGACCCAGATCACGGTGAATTTCAACCTCGCCGGAGGATAAGGATCTTAAGGACTCGGCGGGAAGCCGGCACGCGGTCGGCCGCGTTTCGGCGGTAATCAGGATCTGTCGTAGAAATCTCTAGCGCAACACGCAATCGAGTGCTGAGAGTTTCCCTGAGGAGGAAAGGATCAAGTCATGCTTTTAACAAATCTCGCAACTATGGTGTTGACCTACTTGCCTGCGGTGGCCGCCGTCCTGTTCCAGGAAGGTGCTGTGGGTTGGGACATCGCCTCGCTCTGGCGGCAGATGGGTCTACTCGCCAAGGCCGTGGTGGTCGTCCTGTTCATCCAATCGGCATGGTCCATCGGCGTCATGATTGACCGCTGGATCGCTTTCAGCGCCGCCCGCAAGCAGTCGCGCACGTTTGCACCGCAGGTAGCGGGAGCGCTGCGCGAGGGCAAGCTGGACGAGGCCATTCGCGTGGCGGAACGCCACAAGAAGAGCCACTTGGCCAAGGTAGTCACAGCCGGCTTGCAGGAGTTCCGAGCCCATCAGGAATCCAGTGAAATCGCGGGCGAGCAGATTGAAGCTTCCAAGCGGGCGCTGGAGCGCGCCGAGGCCATCGTGCACGCCGAGTTGAAGCGCGGGCTGGGCGGTCTTGCGACCATCGGCGCCACCGCCCCCTTCATCGGGCTGCTGGGCACGGTGGTGGGCATTCTCAACGCCTTCAAGCAGATTTCCGAGCAGAAAGCCACGGGCCTGGGCGCTGTTGCCGGCGGTATTTCCGAGGCCCTGGTGGCCACGGCCATCGGCCTCTTCGTCGCCATCCCGGCGGTGATGATGTACAACTACTTCACCAGCAAGGTGGAGGCCTTTGACGTGGAAATGGACAACTCTTCCAGCGAGCTGATCGATTACTTCCTGAAGAAGCGCACGCGCCGCTAGCCGGGGAACCAGGAGCCAGTTATGGGAATTGCAAAACGCGTGATGTCGGTGAACTCGGAGATCAACGTTACTCCCATGGCCGACGTCATGCTGGTGCTGCTGATCATCTTCATGGTGGTCACGCCCATGCTGCAAAAGGGCGTGAGCGTGGACTTGGCCAAGACCGACAACCCGCAACAAATGCCCGACGCCGACAGGGAAGACGCTTTGCTGGTGGCGGTGATGCGCGACGGCAAGACCTTCTTCGGCACCGAGCTGGTGAAGGACACAGCCGACCTGACGCAGAAGATCAAAGACCGCATCGCCAACCGGGTGGACAAGCGGGTGTATATCCGTGCGGACGCCCGTGCCAAGTACGGCAAGGTGGTCGAGGTAGTGGACAACGTCCGCGCCGCGGGCGTGGACCAGTTGGGTCTGCTGACCGAGCAGCGCAAACAGGGAGCGTTTGATACTCCGCCGCCGGGCGGCGGGCAGCCGTAGGAGACCGAGGGGAACGTTATGGGAATGGCAGTCGGCCCCGGCGGGGGCGCAAAGTCTGACATCAACATCACACCGCTGATCGACGTGTTGCTGGTGCTGCTGGTGATCTTCATGGTCATCACGCCCCTAACCCCCAAGGGTCTGGATGCGCTGGTGCCCCAGCCGCCTCCGCCCGATCAAACGAAGCAGCCGCCCAGCCCTGACCGCACGATCGTGGTGCAGTTGATTTACAGTCCTTCCGGCCGGCCGACCCTGAAGATCAATCAGGACGACGTCACGTGGGAAAAACTGAAGGAACAGCTCGAGAACATTTACAAGCAACGCGCCGAGCGGGTGATGTTCGTGAAGGGCGACGATGCCGTGGAGTTTGCGGAAGTCGCCTCCGTGATTGATATTGCCCATGCCGCCGGCGTGGACAAGGTGGGACTGATCACCGCCAAGGTGGAAGCCGGGCAGTAGCCGCAAAAGCTCGACAAGGAACACTGGAACCCCATGAAGCGCATTCAAACTGTGGTGTTGCTGGCGGCCCTGGCCGTCCTGCTGCAGGGCGCCACTGGCTGCAACAAACTCAAGGCCCGTGACCGGCTGAACAAAGGCGTTCAAGCCTACAAGGCTGCCAAGTACGAAGACGCCATCGAGCGCTTCAAAGAGGCGGTGGATCTCGATCCCAACCTCAAGAACGCCAAGCTCTACCTGGCCACTGCGTATGCCCAGCAGTTCATCCCCGGGGTGGAGAGCGAAGAGAACCTGCGCAACGCCAGCCTGGCGATCGAGCAGTACAAGGAGATCCTGCAGCAGTTCCCGGACGACAAGCAAAGCAGTATTCATGCCAACAAGGGCATCGCGTCCCTATATTTCGGGATGAAGAAGTTCGACGAGGCCAAGGAGAATCACCGCAAGGTCCTGGCCGCCGACCCCAGCGACCCGGAGGCGTACTACTCCATCGCCGTCATTAACTGGTCGCAGACCTACGTGCCGCGGCAGGAGAAGCGCGCCGCCCTGGGACTGAAGCCGGACGAGCCGCTGAAAGACAAGAAGGCTTGCGCAGAAGTGCGCGAAGCCAACCTCGCCAAAGTCGAAGAAGGCATTGAGATGCTCAAAAAGGCCATTGAACTCCGCCCCGAGTACGAGGACGCCATGGCCTACCTGAATCTGATGTACCGGGAAAAGGCCGATATCCAGTGCGACGATGACGCGGTGCGCACGGAACTGCTCAAGCTGGCCGACGACATGGTGGCCAAGACGATGGCGGTGAAGAAAGCCAAGGCCGAGAAAGCCGCGAAGGAGCCTGCCGGCGTCCATCTGGAAAACTAGGTCCTCTTTCCGCGCAATCCTGCTGGGCCTCTCTTGGAGAGAGGCCCTTTTGCGTGCAAGGTGGTTGATCCGGCTGTCTCGGAAGGCTCTGCGAGTCAGTTAGAATCTCGTTTCCATGTTCCGAAAAATCCTGATCGCCAACCGGGGTGAGATTGCGGTGCGCATTGTGCGCGCCTGCCGCGAAATGGGCATCCGCTCCGTGGCCGTCTACTCGGATGTGGACCGCGCCGCATTGCATGTGCGCAGGGCCGACGAGGCCTTCTCCATCGGCCCGGCGCCCGCCGCCGAATCCTACCTGAACCCAGCGAAACTGCTCGAAGCTGCGCATCGCAGCGGCGCCGAGGCCATCCATCCCGGGTACGGCTTCCTTTCCGAAGACGCTGCCTTCGCTCGCGCCTGCGCCGATGCGCGTGTGAAGTTCATCGGGCCTTCGCCGGCCGCCATGGATGCCATGGGATCGAAGACCAGCGCGCGGCGAAGCATGCAAGCCGCGGGCGTGCCCGTGGTTCCCGGCACGATGCAAGGTGTGAAATCGACCGCCGAAGCGAAGGGCGCTGCCGCGGAGATCGGATATCCCGTGCTGATCAAAGCCTCGGCTGGCGGCGGAGGCAAGGGGATGCGCGTGGTCGAGTCGGCGGCGGAACTGGCCTCGGCGCTGGAGGCTGCGTGCAGCGAGGCCCTGCGTGCCTTCGGCAGCGATGAGGTGTATCTGGAAAAGCTGCTGGTGAATCCGCGGCACATCGAGGTCCAGGTGCTGGGCGATGAGCACGGCAATCTGGTCCACCTGGGGGAGCGCGAGTGCTCGCTGCAGCGCCGTCATCAGAAAGTGCTGGAGGAGTCTCCTTCGCCGCTGGTGGATCCCGCATTGCGGGCCCGCATGGGTGAAGCTGCGGTGCGCGTGGCACATGCCGCCGGCTATACCAGCGCGGGGACGGTGGAGTTTCTGCTGGACGCGGATCGCAACTTCTATTTCCTGGAAATGAATACCCGACTGCAGGTGGAGCATCCGGTCACCGAGATGGTCACCGGGCTCGACCTGGTGGAATGGCAGATTCGCATCGCTGCTGGCGAACCGCTCACCTTCACACAGGAAGAGGTGGAGTTGCGCGGGCACGCCATCGAGTGCCGCATCTACGCCGAGGACCCGGACAACAACTTCTTCCCATCACCGGGACGCATCACGCGGCTGCGGACGCCCTCCGGCTCGGGCATCCGCGAGGACAGCGGCGTTTACGAGGGCTGGACGGTGCCGCTTGACTACGATCCGCTGCTCGCCAAACTGATCGTCCACGCGCCCAGCCGCGGGCAGGCGCTGGCCCGCCTGGGACGCGCGCTCGATGAGTATCTGGTGGGTGGCATCAAGACGAACGTGGCGCTGTTCCAGCGCATCCTGCGGCATCCGGATTTTGCCGCCGGCCGCCTCGACACCGGCTTTCTCGACCGCCTGCTGGCCGGCGCGGACAGCCGGCCGCAGGCCGAGCCTGCGGATGGGCTTAGCGCTCCGCAGCTTGCCGCCATTGCCGCAGCCCTGTTTGCGGCTACGGAATCGGCAGCGGGCGCATCCACGGCGGGCGGAACTCCGGCCGCGACGCCCTCGGATGTTGGCTCCGCGAACGGGAGATCACGTTCTGCGGCATCCGCGTCATCGGGCTGGAAGCAGGCCGGGCGTCGCGAGGCCCTGCGGGAAAAGTGATGACCTACGACATCACCATCGATGGGGCCACGTTCGCCGTCGAACTCGAGCGCGGAGCCCAGAAAGGCTTATGGAACTGCCGCATCGCAGGGCAAGAGGTCGCGATCGATGCTGTGTTTCCCGAAGTGGGCGTGCTTTCCCTCATCCTTGACGGGCGCACCTTCGAGTATCACCGCGAGAGCACGGGCGGCGAGTTGTATCTGGTCGAGGGCGAGTCGCGCTACCAGGTGGCGGTGCGTGATCCGCGCTCCTTCCGCGGGCGCAAGGCGGCAGACGCGGCGCGTGGCGGTCCGAAGAACATCCGCGCGCCCATGCCGGGAAGGATTTTGCGAGTGCTGGCGGCGGAAGGCGACGCGGTTGAGGCAGGCACCCCGTTGCTGGTTATCGAGGCCATGAAGATGCAGAACGAAATCCGCTCGCCCAAGAAGGGGACCGTCCGCAAGCTGCTCACCGAGGCCGGCGCCACGGTCAGCGCCGGTGATGTGCTGGCGGTGGTGGAGTAACTACTTCGCGCTGCTGTCCAAAATTTCCTGCGCCAGGTAGTTCTCCACCTTGGCTTCGTTGCGCACCACTTCGTAGTACGCCGCCTTGAGGAGCTGTTCGCGGCGTTCGCGCAACTGTTCGCGAATCACCTGCTGCACGCGTGGGTCGGAAAGTTCGCGCTGTCCGGCCGGCTCCTTGGCCAGCAGGCGGACGATGCGGTAGCCCAGGGCCTGGCGGGTGCGCGGGTTGACGATGGTGATGACGTTGGTGGTCTCGCCCGGCTTCAGACGCAGTACGGCGTCGCGGATGGCCGGGTCCTCGCCGCTGCGCAGCGCCGACTCCGGCGCAAAGCCCAGGTCGCCGCCGTTGGAGGCGGTCTGCGGGTCCTCGGAGTAATTCATGGCCAGGGTGGCGAAGTCTTCGCCGCTCTCCAGCCGGTTCAGGATCTCCTGCACCTTCTTGCGGGCCTCGGCATCGCTCTGTGCCTTGGAGTTCTTCAGGTTGCGCACCTGCGGATTGGGCTGCGTGGTCACCAGGATCTGCGCCAGGTGATAGCGCGGCTCGATGAGATTGAACTCCGCCTTGTGCTCTTCCCAGTAGGCGTTCACGTCGGCATCGGAGATGGTGATCTTGGAGGAAATCTCCTTGTTGATGACCTTCTGGATGGTGAGGTTGCGGCGCAAGTCGCGGCGCAGATCGTCATTCGAAAGATTGCGTTCCTTGAGGCGCTTCTCGAACTCCTCCTGGGTGTAGGGCGCCTTGAACTCGGTGACCTTGGCGTCCACTTCGGCGTCGGTGGCCAGCAGGCCCAGCTTCTCGGCGCGCTGCATCATGATTTCCTGGTCCACCAGGTCGCGCAGAATGCTGAGGCGCAGGCTGGTGGCCTGCTCGCCCACAGGCGGCAGGGGCGCGGTCGAGGTCTGGTTCTTGTAGTACTTGTCCACTTCGGCGCGCTCGATCACGCGGCCATTCACGCGGGCGGCGGCTTCTGCCCTGGACTGTCCGCGGTTGCAGCCGGCGACGCCGGCGGCCAGCAGGATGGGAAGAAGGAAGCAGGCGGCCTGGCGGAACGCCGGGCGCACAGCAGGGAGAGCCGGGTTAGGGTCTAAATCAGTCGTTGGTCGTTGGTCGTTCGTCATCAGCAAGAGAAGCAGCAAATGAGGCCTCCAGCACAGACTGGGAAAAAGATACCGGGAACGAGCCTGCCCTCAGAACCGCGAGCTTCCATCCGCCCCGCTAGTTGTTCGGAGGAGCGGGCACCGGAGTTCCGGGCGACGGCGCCGGAGTGCTCTGCGCAGCGGCCGTGGGAACCTGCTCCCCGGCATCGGTCAGAGCACGATCCAGAATGCGGCGGAACTCACGCGCCGGAACCGCGCCTACCACTTCTTCTCCGTTCACATACAGCGTGGGCGTGGAATTGATGCCTAACTCATCGCCCTCTTTGACCGAGGCCATGATGGCTTTGTCGGACGCCGTCTTGATACAGGCCTTGAGCTTCGACATGTCCAGGCCGCGCTTGCCGGCAATCTCTTCCGCCTGCTTGTCGAGGACTGCGAGCTGCTCAGGCAGGGGGCGCTTTTCGCCGCTGATTTCGCGCTGGTTCATGTGGACGTAGTCGGAGAAGTCCCAGTAGGCATCGTGGTTCAGTTCGGCGAGGCAGTTGGCGTCCAAGGCAGCGCGCACTGCCCAAGGGTGGTTGGGTAGCGGGAAATCCTTGTACAGGATGCGCACGCGGTCGCCGTAGGTCTTCATCACATCGCTGAACAGGGTGTTGTACATGCGGGCGCAATAAGGGCACTGGAAATCGTCGAACACCACGACTTCCACTTTGGCGTCCTTCTTGCCCCGGACGGGGCGGCCATCGGTGGTGATCTTCGAGCGCGTCTCGGCGTTCTGCTTGAGGGCAACGGCGCGCAGGTCCTCGCGAATGTCGATCTTGGTCATGCGCACCAGGGTGTTGCCGTCGCGGGAGATCAGGAATTCGTGGTCCTTGGACTGCACGCCGTCGGTGAGGGTGATGGTGACGGAGTCGTAGCCGGCGAAATCGCTGGACTTGCGAGCGCCGACCTTGACGTCCACGGTGACGGGAAGCTTGAAGTAGGCGCGCACATGCTGCTCAATGCGGGCGTTGACTTCGGGCGCCGCCGACTGCGCGCTGCAGCCTGCACACACAAGCACAAAAAGCGCCAAGCAGCGCTCCAGCAACCTCATGGAAAACCGCCTCATATACGGAAAAATCCGAGATTTGATTATCTCATGGGAGGCAGTCGTTAGTCGTTGGTCGTTCGTCGTTAGGAAAGCACCAACGCGCGCCGGACGGGTTACTTGCGTAACGCGATGAGCAATAAGCAGTAAGCAATAAGCTAGCTGGCCGAGAGCAACCGGAACACACGTGGCTGAGGCAGTCGTTAGTCGTTGGTCGCAAGTCGTTGGCGAAAACATGGTTAGGCGGACCCTCGGCGGCGTGAAGTGCCGGCAGGGCGCGATGAAGCCGGTACGGGGCCGCGGCGAGTGGGTGGATCCTTGGGGAACATCTCATCAAAGGTGGGTTCGGGTTTCGCATTGGCGCCGGGGCTCCGATGGTCCGTTTCCTCGTTCGGGCCCTCGGCGGGGTCTTCCTGGAAATCTTCGACCAACTCGTCTTGCAGGGAGTTCGGTATCTGCGGAGTGGGCGGATCGAGCTCACGGAGGCCGAGGCCGCGGATCATGATGTCGGCAAAGCTCTCGGTAGACATGGAGGAGCCTGCCTTCTGTTGCTCATCGGCGCGGCGCTGGTATTCGCGTTCGTCCTGGACGCGCTTGAGATTGGCGCTGGCAGTCTGCAGGGCGTAAAGCAGAAGGGCGCCGGTCTTGGCATCGTAGGCCTTGTCTTCGAGGGCGCGGGCGACTTGAACCAGGCCGAACTGGACGCTGACGGCGTCTTCGAGCAAAGGCAGCTTGTAGTCAGGCAGCTTGGGACGGCGGGTCTGCTGGTGGTAGTAGCAGAGACGGTGTCCGGTGAGGGCGGGGGAGCCGCAGCGGCGTCCAGTGAGGTGGTAGTGCTGGCAGCGCTCGGATTCGTGGGCGCGATTGAGGGCCCGACCTACCGAGCCGCGCCCTTTCAAAACCTCACGTAAGGGCGGGGTTGTAGAGGCGGGTGTCAGGTCTCAGGGCAGGGCAGGAGCAGGGAGCAAATTGCGGCTACCATTAAGAGCGCTGCGTGGGCGTGCTGCGCGGCGGGGAGCCAAGATGGAGCGAGAACGGTTCGTCAAGCTGGTGGAGGAGGCAATGGACGCGCTGCCGGCGCGATTCCGCAAGCGGATTCGCAACCTCGCCGTCCTGGTAGAAGACCGGCCCCCTGGCCAGCCCTCGCGCAAGGGAATGCGAAACGGAGCTGAAGATCTGGTGTTGGGCGTCTTCCAAGGCGTGCCGGCGACCGAGAAAAGCGTTTGGGACCTGCCCGGCGGGCCCAACCTAATCGTGCTCTATCAGGAGAACATCGAAGCCCTATGCTCCAACGAGGCCGAAATCCGCAAGGAAATCCGGCAGACGGTGCTCCACGAACTGGGCCACTACTTTGGGATGAGCGAAGCCGAACTGGAAGACGTCTAGCCGGAGGCAGGGGCAGGAGGCAGGACGCAGGAAGCAGGAGGCGGGGAAAGACAAAAGTAAAAATGCAAAATTAAAAATGCAAAATGAAAAGAAGGGAAAACAAGAAGGTCAGAGAACGACAGGCTTAGGCGGGCTTGCGCCAGCTGCGTTTTTCGATTTCCCACTCAACGTCCTGC
>JBOGLL010000108.1:0-3684 GCA_050746065.1 Terriglobales bacterium
TGAGGGCCTGGTGGATTCCACGGTGGAGTTGATCGGCGAAATGGAATTGCTGCAGGCGCTCGACCAGTTCTTCGACCGCGCCCTGTATCACGCCTCGGTCGGCCACGAGCGGGCGCGCAACGCCAAGGCAGCGTGATTATCTCCGTTTCGCTGGGCCCTTCTTCCCTACTGCTTTGAAGGTCATTTCGTCCGCAGTGCTGCCCGTGCTTGCCTTCCAGTCAAAAAACAGCGTCACGTAGGACGCGGTGATGTAGTCCGCGGGCGCGACGCCCAGTTTCTTGGCGATGCGGTCGATCCAGCGGGGCGCGCCTTCGATCTCGGCCACGTTGCCGATGGGGGTCTCGTCGAGCACCACGTGGCCGCGTCCGTCGCTCCACTCGGAGCGGAACTTTTCGTAGCGGAACGTGGGCTGGAAGCCGAGCGAACGCAGGATGCCTTCGAGCCGGGCGCCATCGCCCACCACGGTCTCGGTTTCCGCCCGCGACTTGTGCCGCCCCGCCCGTGCCGCGGCCTTGTGCGTGAACCTCCACTCCTTGCCGTAACGGCGTATCCGCAGCAGCTCTCCGCGCCGGCGCAGGGGAATGCCCGGCAGGTCGTAGAGCGTGTTCATCTCGTGCGTGCGCGGGGTGATGCGCCGGAATCCGGCCGCGCGCACCATGCGCTCCAGCGCCTTCAGGTCGGCAACAAAGAACTTGATTTCCACTTCGCGCGGCATGCGAGAGAGTATAGCGAGTACTCAGTACTTAGTACCTAGTACCCAGCTCTTGGCTCTTAGCTCTTAGCTCTTGGCTCTTGGCAAGTAGCATCAGCCGCACGACCAAGTGCCAAATGTTAAATGCCAAGTGCCAACGCGCTAGGTACTAGGTACTGGGCACTAGATAAGGCTTGTGACACTCCCCCAACTGTCACTTACGGCGTGGAGGACGATTTGCGTCCGGGCTAGGATATTGACGCACCTTGAAGGAACCGCATCTTAACTGTTACAGGCATTATGATTCGTTTATAGTCAGCGAATCCCATGACCACTTCGGCCACCCTCGACCGTGCAGCTCCTCCGGCGGAATCAACCACCCGAAGCGGCAGTTTCTATGACCGCTTTCTGCAGACGGCGGAGCGCTGGCCGGAGAACATCGCCATTGAGGTGCAGCACAGCGGCGAAGGAAAGGCGGCCGGCGTTGAGGGTCACACCTACAGTCAGTTGCGGATGCAGGCTGCGTCCGTCGGCCACTGGCTGAACCAGCAGGGACTGGAGCGCGGGGCACGCTGCGCCATCCTGGCCGACAACAGCGCGCGCTGGGTGGCGGCGTATCTGGGCACCATCGCCGCGGGCATGATCGCGGTGCCGTTCGACACCGCATTCAAACCCGAGCAGGTGGCCACGCTGCTCAAGGACAGCGGCGCGTCTGTCCTTTTTGCTGACGCCAAGCATCTGGCCGCGGCGGAGCGCGCGATGGCTGGACTCAGCGTGCGCGTCGTCCTGCTGGCGGGCGATGCGAACCGTCCTGAGCTTCCCTCGCTCGATGAGATGTTCGCCGCGGGGCCGGGCGGCTTCGCGCCGGCCACCTCGTCACTCGACGACGTGGCCGTACTGCTCTACACCTCAGGCACCACCAGCGATCCCAAGGGCGTCATGCTCACGCATGACAACTTGCTGGCGGAGATGGAAGCTGTCTTCGAGCTGATCGAGGTGCATCCCACGGACGCCGTCCTGGGCGTCCTGCCGCTGTTCCATGCCCTGGCCCAGATGGGCAACCTGCTGCTGCCCTTTGCCGCCGGAGCACGCGTGGTCTACCTGGAGACGCTGAACACCACGGAATTGATGCGCGCCCTGCGCGAGCGCGAGATCACGATTTTCGCCTGCGTTCCGCAGTTCTTCTATCTCATCCACGAACGCATTCTGAAGCAGGTGGAGCAGCGCGGAGTGCTGGCAGGCATGGTGTTCCGCCTGCTGATGGCGATATCGCGCGCGGCCCGCCGCCTGGGCTGGAACGCAGGCAAGCTGTTTTTCGGCAAGGCGCACGAAGCCCTGGGAAGGAAAATGCGTTACCTGGTGACCGGCGGTTCGCGCTTCGATGCCACCGTGGGCCGCGACCTGCACGCCCTGGGTTTCGACATCCTGCAGGGCTACGGGCTCACGGAAACTTCGGGTGCGGCCTTCTTCACGCCGCTCGATCGCAACGTAATCGGATCGGTGGGGACTGCCATGAAAGGCGTGGAGGCGCGCATCCTCGACCCGCAGCCCGATGACGAAGACGCCGCCGGTCCCGGCTCGGGCGAGATCCTGATCCGTAGCCGTCTGGTGATGAAGGGCTACTACCAGCGCCCCGATGCCACCAGCGCTTCGATCCAGGAGGGCTGGCTGCACACCGGCGATCTCGGCTACTTCGACGACGACGGCAATCTGTTCATCACCGGGCGCAAGAAAGACGTGATCGTCCTCAGCTCAGGCAAGAATGTGTACCCCGAGGAGATCGAGGCCCACTACCTCAAGTCGCCATGGATCAAGGAACTGTGCGTGATGGGGCTGGAGGCCCGCCCGGGAGAGCCCGTCGCTGAACGGCTGCACGCGGTGCTCGTGCCTAACTTTGATCTGCTGCGCGAAAAGAAGATCGTGAACGCCGGCGAAGTCATCCGCTTTGACCTGGACACGCTCTCCGCCGAGCTGCCCAGCACCAAGCGCATCCTCAGCTACGAGATCTGGCAGGAGGACCTGCCGCGCACCACCACGCGCAAGATCAAGCGCGGCCTGGTGCATAAGCGCGCGGCGCAGGGCCAGGCGGCCGGACCCATGGATGCTTCCAAGCCCGCCGTCCGCGCGTTTTCCGCCGAGGACGAAGCCTGGCTGGCCGAGCCCGGCGTGGAGCGCGCCCTGCGAGTGATCCGGGGAGCGGCGCGCGAGCCGCGGGAGCAGATCCATCCCGCCGACAACCTCGAACTCGACCTGGGCCTCGACTCCATGGAGCGCGTGGAACTGCTGGTGGCGCTGGAGCAGGAACTCGAGGCCTCGGTGGACGACGCCGTCGTCTCCCAGGTTTACACCGTGCGCGAGATGGTGGACGCCGTGCGCGCCGGCCGCGGCGGCGAGTCCAAGCGTCCCGCCTTCGCCGGATGGGAAGCGATTTTCGCTACCGAGTCCGACGACCCGGACGTGCACGCCGTGGCCAAACCGTCGCGCTTCTGGACGCCGTTCTGGTACCTCATGGGACGTGTGGCCTACATGTCCCTCCGCGACAGCTCCGGAATCGAGATCACCGGGCTGGAAAAACTGCCTAAGCGCGGGCCGTTCATTCTCTCGCCCAATCACCAGAGCTTCCTCGATGGCCCGCTGCTGCCCGCGATGATGCCCTGGCCCATCTTCCGCGACAGTTTCTACGTGGGCACCAGCGAGATTTTCGGCTCCGGGTTCTGGCGCGCTCTGGCCCGCACCATCAAGCTCATCCCCGTGGACCCGGACACCAATCTGGTGCCCGCCATGCGCGCCGGAGCCTACGGCCTGCGCCACGGAAAGATCCTCACCCTCTACCCGGAGGGCGAACGCTCGATTGATGGCACGCCCAAGACCTTCAAGAAAGGTGCCGCGATCCTGTCGGCTCACGTGCAGGTGCCCATCGTGCCGGTGGCGCTCGAGGGCTTTCACCAGTCCTGGCCGCGCGGCAAGAAGTTCCAGGGTTTCAAGAAGCTCCA
>JBOGLL010000109.1:0-3955 GCA_050746065.1 Terriglobales bacterium
CGCCCGCCGTGCGTAGTCACCCGCGGTGACGTCCTGGTCCAGGTTTGCGATGTCCAGCAGATGATGGGGCGCGCGCTCCCGCTCGGCCGCCGATGGTTTTGCCGTCCCGACTTCCAGCTCGCGATACAGCGCCACCGAGTCGCAGTTCACGATCTCGCCGCGGAACCGCTCCGCCAATGCCAGCGACAGCGCGGTCTTTCCGCTACCCGTTGGGCCGAGAACTGCGAGCAGCAGCGGTAGCGCCGGCGTCTCGTCGGCTGTGTTGCCGGCGGAACTCATCGCGCGCCCCAGGGCAGGACGCCTCCATATCGCGCCAGCAGATACACCAGCAGCAGAAGCGCCACGACAATCAGCCCCGCGGTTTCCTGGCGCAGCGCGCGCATATATGCCGCCATTGTAGTGGCACATGGAGCCCGGCCGTCCCGCTCAGCGGGACCGGCCGCAAGGCATCCTACTGCAGTTCGTTTCTTCCGGGATTGTAATAAAAATGAAAACGCAGGCGCAGGTAGTCTCCGCGGAATTCGGGAGGCAGTGGTGGGAAAGGATTCGAAGCTGTGATGCCGCCCCAGGCAGCGCGGTCCAGCGAGATGTCTCCCGACGGCGTCGTCACCCTCATGCCGGCAACGCTGCCATCTTTGAGGATGGCGAACTCGATGGTCACCTTGCCGCTCTTCATGAGCGGCGCACGCGCTACCTCAGGGATCAGCGTGTACCAGTTGGTTCGGACGGACTGCAGCACGCGCGCCAGATACGGCCCGAAGTCCACACCCATGGTGTCGCTGAGGACGTCGTACTCGCTGCGCACCCGGCCCTGGGAAGCGCCCGGCCCCAGACCGTAGTCTCCACCCCGTCCGCGAGGGCCGCCGCTGCCACCGCGGGCCGCCGCGCGGGCCGCCTGCTCGATGGCGGAGCCAGCCGACATACCGCCTCCGAACGTGCCCTTGGTCGCGAGTGGAGGAGGCTGCAGGCTCGCCACCTGATTTCCCGGAGGAGTCTGTTCTGCCGAGCCCGCGGGCGGCGCAGAGGCTAGTCCCGCTGACGCCTGCGGCGCCGGCGACGGCGTTCCCGGAGCGCCCGGTCGCACGTTGTCGCGTAAGGCATCCAATGCTTTTTTGTCCAGCACAGGCGCGCGCGACGTGGCGATGCGGTTCTTGTCGGAGATGATCTTAGTCTCCGGAACCTTCAGCGGAGGCGTCTGCGTATCGGGTGGTGGCGACAGATAGGTGAGATCACGGCCGCGCAGCAAGTCTTCTGTGGTCGGCGAAGTTAGCAGGGGCCGCAAGGGAACGTACTTCGGCAACAAAACGATGGCCAGAAGCGCCACCAGGTGCACGATGATCGAGACCAGCATCCCTTCGCGGCGCCGGGCGCGCGTACGCTCATCGTCCAATTCCAGCAGCAGCGTAGGGACGTCATACACAGGAGCGCGCCTGGGCGCCGGGCCAGCCAGTCCACCCCGTCCTGGGGATGGCGCCGGACCGTTTGCCGTCTGCGGGATTTCAGTGCGTGCCATCCGGTTGGCCATTCCGCTTTGCGGGACCAATAGCCTAGAGGAGCTTGGATGCGGAAACCCGGCTCCCCGTAACTATTCTCTCACTCTTTGGGGGACGAAGACTTCATGGCGGGACCAACGGCGTCAAGATTGATGCGGCGGCCATGCTCACGGATGGCGGCCAGGATATCGAGCGCCACCGCCAGCGCACGGCGGCCATCGTCGAGTGAGACTACAGGAGTGGACCGCTCGCGCACCGCCTTCAGGAACGCCCGCAACTCGGCGTGCAGCGGCTCCTCGTGCATCACCTCCGGCTTGATCACCTCAATGCCGGCGCTGGGATGTAGCCCGGCCGTCCCGCTCTGCGGGACTGCGCTCTTGCCTTCCACGCTGAACACCACCACGTCCTGACGCGTGTAGTCCACGGAAACGTACTGCTGCGGCTGGAAAAAGCGCAGCTTGCGGACCCGCTCCGTGCTCACGCGGCTGGCCGTGAAGTTGGCGACGCAGCCGGAGTCGAACTCCATGCGCACGTTGGCAATGTCCACCTTGCCCGACAGAATGGGCAGCCCCACGGCACGCACTTCCTTTACCGGAGATTTCACAAACGACAGCACGATGTCCAGATCGTGGATCATCAGGTCCAGGACCACGTCCACGTCCAGGGCCCGCGGTCCGAACACGCTCAGCCGGTGTACTTCAAAGAACATCGGCCGCGTGACGATACCCGCCGTCGCCCGGACTGCCGGATTGAAGCGCTCGAGGTGTCCCACCTGTCCGATGCGCCCGGTCTGCTTCGCCAGCCGGATGAGTTCGTCGGCTTCGGCCAGCGTGGTGGCGAGCGGCTTCTCGATGAGGACGTCCACACCGGCCTGCATCAGCGTGCGCGCCACTTCCAGGTGCTCGACCGTGGGCACGGCTACCGAGGCCGCCTCTACCTTGCCCTTCAGGTCCTCGATCGAAGCGAAAGTCTGTGCGCCGAACTCGCCGGCAATGGCCGCGGCGCGTGTTGGGTCGGCGTCCACCACAGCCACCAGTTCCACGTTGCCGTCCTGCTGCGCCAATTCGTGATAGACGCGGGCGTGATTGCGTCCAAAAGCGCCCACGCCGACCACTGCAACGCGAGTCTTGTCGGAAGCTTCCAAAGCGCCTGAATTCTAGCAGGGAGTATGTAGCCCGGCCGTCCCGCTCGGCGGGACCGGGCCAATCGTCAATCAGCAATCATCAATCTACAATGCGCCCCCAGTAACAACCTTGATTCCTGGGCAAATCCCGCACATTCCAACGGGATAAGATGCCCTCGAGGACTCTCCCCCGTTGCGCGAGCGCATGAAGTCGCTAACGTTCGCATACTTCCTGCGGACGTGTGCGCTGGCCACACTTCTAACCCTCCCCTGTTTCGCTCAAGCGGAAACCAACCTTCGCGCTGCCGACCAGATTGTGCGGCAAGCCAAAGCCTGGAACGCCGCCGGCAAGTACGAAGAAGCGCGCGACGCCCTGGTGCGCTACCTGGAGCGCGACTCCCGCAGTGTGGTCGCCCGTTTGGAGTACGCCCGCACCCTCAGCTATTTGCGCCAGTTTCCCGAAGCGCTGGCGGAGTATCAGCACGTACTCAAGCTGGAGCCCGAAAACCTGGAAGCGCAGGTGGGCGTGGCCAAAGTGGCCTCTTGGCGCGGACAGTTCGAGAACGCGCTCAACCTCTATCGCCAGATCCTTGCGCAAACTCCCGGCCTTCACGATGCCCTGGTGGGCAAGGCGCACACGCTGGTGTGGCTGGGACGGAAGGACGAAGCCATTGCGGTCTTCCTGGATGCGTTTGAGCGCAATCCCAGTGATCGCGACGTTCGTCGCGTGCTGGAAGAGATGGACGTCGATGTTGATGCCGCCCTCGCCGCAGCGCAGAGAAGGGCCACGCTGAATGTCCGGCCGGAGCCGCAACTTGCGGTCCTGCCCGATGAACTTTGGGTCACTGCGCCCGATCCACCAGTCGCCGATCCGCCGGCCGCGGCTCCCCATCCCGCGGGGGAAAAACACACCAAATCAGCGGCCCCGGTCACCAGAAAAGTGCTGCGCGCGCCTCCACCCGCTGCGCCGGCGGAAGCAGTTCCTCTTGAAGCCGCACTGCCGCCGCCGCTTATTCTTCAGGCGGCCACCGTTCTCATTTTCCTGGCAGGGGGCGCGCTGGCCTATCGCACCAGCCTGGCCCATCTGCGCCGCAGGCCGTTTCCGCTGACGCGCCCGCCGTTCGAGTTGCCTCCCAGTTCCTTGTTTGCCGAGGTGAAACCGGACAAGACGGTGACGCCGGAAAGAGCACAGCAGACCGAGAAGACGGCGAAGGCAGCGCAAAACGGGAGCGCGGGAAAAGTAGAGAGGGTCGAGAAGATAAGGAAGGAAGAGAAAGTCGCGAAGGTCGAAGGCCCCGTGCCCCAAGCGCAAGCCGTGCAGGCCCGCGTAGAGGCAGCC
>JBOGLL010000110.1:0-5408 GCA_050746065.1 Terriglobales bacterium
GCCAAGGACCGGCTGGAGGCCTTGAAGCGCCCGGTCCCCACGCCCACAACGGAAGCGATCGCCCTGAATCAAGCGGAGGAAGCCGGGCGGGGCAAGACGGGATTTAGGAAAAAGATTTTCGACAGCATCAAGCGCGGTCCCAATGTGGCCAAAACCACAACGGTGGGAGAACCCACCATGGCTGACCCGCCGCAGGCCAGCGCCGTGGATATGGTTCGCACAGCCACCGCGATGGTCAGCCAGCCCTCTGGAGGTAGCCCTGGCTCGGTGACTGCGGAAATCGTTGGCAGCGGTGCCCCTCCGCCGAGTGACCCAACGCCGCGATCCACAGACCCACAACGTGCCCAGGGTTCCGAACCGCCCACGGATGGCGACCCCCTGCCTCCGCAGATCCAGGTGAACGATGCCGATCAGGGCGGCGACCAGGCCGCGGATGCGGGAGCCTCCAGTTCCAGCGAAACCAAGAAAGACGAGAAAAAGAACACTTCTTCCAGTCGGAAAAAGAAGAAGAAGGGACTGCGCAAGATCATCCCCTTCTAGCTGAGGCCGGGAGCCCGCCCGGCCCGGCTGCTGCACCACGGTACCAGCCCTTCCGCGCATTGACTTGGACCTCAGGAAACAGTAAGGTTTCTTTCTTCCGAACCAGTTCAAGGACGCCCCGTGCCACTGAGAATCCTGCTCGCCGACGACAGCACCACCGCCCAGAAAATGGCGGTGAAGTTTCTGGAAGGCGCGGGGCACGAGGTCATCGCCGTCAGCAACGGCGCGCAGGCCCTGAAGAAGATCAAGGCGGAAAAGCTCGACCTCGCCGTGCTCGACATCAACATGCCCGGATACAACGGGCTCGAAGTCTGCGAAAAGATCCGCGTCATTGCGGAGACCGCGAACCTGGCCGTGATCCTCACCGTGGGTAAGATGGAACACCACAACCCCGGGGACGCGGAGCGCGTGAAGGCCGAAGGCGTCATCATCAAGCCTTTCGAGGAAAAGGACCTGCTGGCCGCGGTGAAGAAGATCGAAGACAAGCTGGCCGCCGCCGCGGCGTCCGCGTACCAAGCCACGCAGAAGCTGGCGCCGGTGGAGGAAATCAAGGACGCCACCTACGAGGAGTGGAAGGTTTCCGCTCCCGAGACGGAAGAACCCTTGCCGCCGAAGGCCTTCAGCGTGCCCGACGACATGGCCTCGGCGCCCGCCTTCGGCATGGACATGCTGGGCGAAGCTTCCGCCACGCCCACGCAGGAGATCACCGCGCCGGACGCCGGACGCATTACGCGCGCGCTCGAAATGTCCCGCAATGCCGTGCCTCACCGCGATCCGGAAGTTGAATTCACTTCTCCTCCGCGCGAAGCCTCCTCGGGCTTCGGCGCCGCACAGGGCCTGGAACCCACCATCGCCGAGGCATCCAGCTCCGCAGGTTCGGGCTTAGACCCGGCCTTGGTCACCGACCGGTCCGAGATGGTGTCCGCATTTCCGACCACGTTCGGCAACTTCGGGGACGAGATTTCGGTGGGCGTGGCAGCCGACATGCCGGGCGTGTATGAGGATACAGGCGCGCCTGCAACCGAAGCGCCGGCATCAGCCGAAGATGCAGCCGAGCCCGCCGCAGCCGCTCCGGCGCCGGCCGAAGAAGACGACTTCGAAGCCCGGGTTCGCGCGGCCATGTCCAGCTACGAAACTACGGCGCCCGCGGAAGCCGCTCCGCCGGAAGCCGTGGTCCAGGCCGACGCCACTGCCTCCTATGACTTCAAGACCACTCCGGCAGTTGAACCCATCCCGCCGGGCTGGACCGCGGAAGAAGAAACCCTGGTCGCAGGAGAGGCTTCGCTCTCTCTCGAGCAGGAAATGCAGCGAGCGTACACCGCGGTAGCGGTCGAAGAAGAACCGCCTCCGCCGCCGCCTCCAGTGGAGGCCGCGTCCGCGCCTCCCGCACCCGCTGCAGTTACGCCTCCGGAAGAGAACAAGCCCGACGCCGAGCTCGCGGCCGCCATGTCCGCCGCCATGGGGTCGGAGGTGGCGCCCGCTGCTGCTGCACCCTACGCGACCACAATGGTGGACGCCAACACCATTGCCTTGATCGTGAACCGGGTTACCGAGCGCATGAAGCCTCAGCTCATCGAGGAAATCGCCCGCGAACTCGCCGCCGAAATGGAGCGGATGAAGAAGTAACGGCCTCGGGCCCGCCGCCCTTGCGGGATACCCACGCCCTCCCCTAGTCGCTAATGGAATCATGAGGTTACGGCGGGAGATCACGTCCGGTCTCGTCATCTAAAGGACTTAGGGGCAAAGTCCCGTCGGCAAAGGAGTTAGCTGCATTCCAGTGGCCGGTGGTCAGTGGCAAAGAGTTCCCAGACGGCAACCAACCATAGAGGGCTGGCAGCTTTCCTCCAACGCAGAGGGCCCAGCAGCGTGTCCCACAAAGCCCCACACGGCACCCCTGGCATACCTCTTAGCTATGTGATTGACAAAGAACGAGTTGGCTTTGGGATATCGAGCCAGGTATTTGCCGGGAAAGGAGTTAGCTGCATCCGAAAAATGATTGCTTCATGAAACATAGAGTACACACTGTATCACAATCTGGGTGATGGTCAAGAATTATTTTCTCTGATTGTTCGCCCGGATGAGTGGGTCTCCACAGCCAACTCCGGGTTCAGATGGAGTAGTCGCAGTCGCGAAAAGACCCACATCTGCTAAGTGCGGCAGATGTAGGCCCAGCCCCACGAAATGAAATACTTCCTACACCGCGTGCGGATAGCGGGGCGAGGCCATTTCCTCGCGGTGGACATGGCAGCCCTTAATTCGCGATTTCTTAACCAGCGCCAAAAACTCTCATAACAGACGGCCTTAGCATGAACAAGATCGTGAAGCCGTTGAGGAGAACTGAGAGAGCGCTCACGATAAGACTGGCACTCCGCAAAGGGACGAACGTCTTGATAGTCACCCTGCCTATCGCATAAAGGAGCAGGACCGTCTCGATCCCGGCGAGCCCCACTGATAATATGCGAGCCCAGTGCCGGAAGTGCCACAACCCGATAGCGACAGCCAAATAGAGTGAAGCACTAATCAAGAACAAGAGGAGCGCTGCCCCAAAATGAAAACGATACAGCAAGCGGAATCCGCCCACCGAAATCGGGGCGGTACCCTTGACGAGCAACACTTGCAGTTTGGGTAGGTCGATTCCATCGGAATCCTTCGACAACAGCCGCCAAGTGGATAGCACAGCCATTCCTGCAATGATCATGATGGTTGCCCGAAGGCTGTTCCAAACTGCCAGCGCTTCCACGACGGCCGCTTCACTCATCCCCTAAATCCTCGCGCTCTCACCAAGCGCCGCACTCAATTATGGCAGGCTTGCCGGGCCAATCCTCGCCAAAGGGCATCAAAGTGACCGTCTTAACATAGTCCGGACAGGTCGTCCAGCCAGCGCAGGCTTTCTGAATGGTTTCCATCTTGAAACCTTGGTCTCTCCAGTGTTTACCTCCTTTACCGTCTTTGGTTTCGCACAAACAGTCGTAGTCGCAGAATACCGGCGTGCCCCAATTTAGCCAACATTCGCAAACCGCATAAGGCACAATGAAAGGTTTTGGCACCTTTTTCTTCAGTAATCCCCTGATTTTGGCCAGCAGCTGCTTAATAGCTTCGTTCTTCAGAACCCGCTTCCAGAACCCGTCCTCCTCCGAGAAGGCCGCTGCGCCACCAACACCGCCTCCGCCGCCCCCAGGGATCCCAGGCACGCCCGGAATCGGAGGAAAATCAAATGGAGGGTCAAACCCGGGGGGCTCATCCTCACCGCAGCCTCTCTCGATATAGAACAGACCCAGAGGGTCCACCCTGTCCAGTGGGCTGTCGGCGACGTAGGCGTACCGATTTATGCTCTGGGGATTACTTGGATCGGCCGCCTCCAGCCCTGCGGGGTCAGGAGAAACCCATCTTCCCTGGGTAGGATGCTGCTCGCGGAAAAGGAAATCGTAGAGGCCCGTAACCGAGTCCTGGTTCTGCCCAGTAAAGGAGAGGTCGGTGGTTCCAGCCTGCGCATAAGGCTCGCCGTAAGGCGCATACGCTGTATCGAAATACATTCCGCGCGCCGGAGTCGAAGCGAAGCGTGCGCTCCCCAGCCAGTCCACAAGCCGGTAACGACTCAGACCCGAAGATGTGTAAACCGCGGCATTCCCACCGGGCAGCGGGACAAAGGCCTTTTGCAGGGTTTGGCCGGTCATCAGCGCGAGCTTCCCACCCGTTGGGTCGTACACGATCTGGGTATAGACTCCGCTGCGGTTTTGCTCCACCATCCTGCCCAGGGCGTCATAGGTCAGTCCAACTGAGTCAATTGAGACGGGACGGCCTTCTGCGTCCCAGGAATACGTATGAATGCTGTCGGCGGTCAGATTGCCGTTGGCGTCGTAGGTGGGCGTGAAGCCGGGCAATTGACTGATCCGGTTGTTCGCTGCGTTGTATGTCGGCTGGAAGGAACTGCTACCCGCCTTCGAGATGTTGCCAAAGGGGGCATAACTGAACGTCTGCGACCACGCCACGCCACAGTTCGTGCTCGTAATGCGGCTTAGATCATCGTGCGCATATGTGCACGCCTGGTTGTTAGTGGTGTTGTAGGGGTCAGTGATGGCCAGCGAGCCCAAAGAGCCATTGGCATTCCACGTCAAGGCTCCGGCTATGCTCTGCCCGTTCACATTGAATTGATACTGCGTCATCCGTCCGGTATTGGAATCGAAGCTGAATGCATCGCTGTCGGTGGACCCGAATGTCACTGCAGTCACCTGTTCTGGGCGGGTGGCCCACTCATTCGCCACGAACCAGCGGGAAGTATAGTCGAGCAGAATCCTGAGGGTGCCCCACTCAACGCGCTTTTCGTTGAGTGGGAGTGGGTGATTGCTTGCGCATCGCAGCGTTGATCTCCACCAAGAAATGCTTGAGCCCGTCGGAATTAGGGGAGTTTATTCTTCCCACTCATTCGCGAACCGCATGCGAATGAGTGGGGCACCCCCAGGACTTTTTCTGACCGATCTTCCCGCTCGCCCCTTTACCTGGGCCACCCGCCCGCGAATCTGTTTAATTCGCCCACCGACTGCAGGTGGGTTGATATGTAGGCCTCGTCGTACTTGTTCAGAACAGCGCGGATTTCTTGCATGGCTTAAGCCAGCACCTATACCAGTTCGGAGTGCCTGGTCTTCTTCCCGATACGACGGTCAGCGGAACGGGTTAACGACTTGAATCCCATCGATTTCCCTCAGATTTTGCAGGTCCTCAGAGAAGAGGACTCGACAGCCAGTCTGTTTGGCTGCGCGAACGATGAGCGCATCCCAGAAGGAGAATCCGTGAAGCCGGTGGAGGTCAATGGCCGCCAGGACATCGGCGACTTCGATCCCGGCGACATGGAACTCTGCCAGCAGCTCCAC
>JBOGLL010000111.1:0-3967 GCA_050746065.1 Terriglobales bacterium
GGCCAGCACGGCGTCTACTGCCAGAGCCTGCGCTATCCTGACCGTCCCACCATGGACGTCGAACTGGTCCTCAAGTCGCTGAACGGCGCCAAAGACCTGGTTCGTGAAGTGATGGAAGAACTGCGCAAGGAACGCGAAGCGGCGCAGAAACAATGATCAGAGTTGCTTAAGAAATTCCTCCAAGGAGACCTTCGCCTGCTTCAAGATACCGCGGAGCGTTCCCGGGGCCAGCTCGCGATGCAGCGGAACCACACAGCCGATGTCTCCTTCTGGACGCTGCTTCCTGAGCACGACGTGACTGCCACGCTGCCTGGCTTCCTGGAATCCCAAGCGGCCCAAAGCTCGAATTGCCTCCGCTCCAGAAATCCGAGGCAGCTTAGGCATACTTGGCTTCAAAGACCGTCAGTAAAGGAGGTGCAGTGTCAGGAAGCGGGAACTCTTCAAGATACAACTCCGTGGCTTCCTTCAGGTTCGCCACTGCGACTTCGACAGACTCGCCTTGGCTGACGGTGCCCACCTCGGGGCATTCCGCCACGTACAAGCCACCTTCCTTGTGCACCACAGCGCTGAAGGTTCTTACCGGCATGCTCTTCTCCTCGCTACCATATTATTATCTCCTGCCGGAAGATGCGCTAGCGGCCTTTCTAACTGCTTACGCCGTCACATACTTTCCCGCCTCAATTACCCGCTGCGCGATCTGCTGCCGCAAGGCGATCGTATTCACCGGTTCGTGCTTGCCCAGCCGCCGCAGGATGGCAAGCTGCGTGCGCAACATGTCCCCCTCGGCTACCGCGGCGATGACCTTCTTCGCATCAGCCTCGATGCGTTCCATCGCTCCCGCCAGATAGACCTGGGTCATGGCCACGGCCAGGGCCGACGCCGACTCGCCCTGCTTGGCGATCAGTTTCCGCGTGCGTGCCACGGTAGAATCCATTGCGTACGTCTCGATGATAATGTTGGCCAGCGCGCCCATGATCTCCTGCTGGTCGGCCAGCGCCATCATGTACTTCTGCGACGCCGCGCCCGCCACGAACAGTCCGATCTTCTTCGCGTTCGCGGTCATAGAGCGCTCGGCTGCCAGCGCTCCTTCGAGTTCATCGCCTGCCGACGGCCCCGCCAGCACTTCGTCCATCACTTTCTTGATGGCCGGCATGAGCGGCAGTTGTCCGGACATGGCCCGCTTCAGCATCCATCCGGTGATGATCAGCCGGTTGATCTCGTTCGTGCCTTCGAAGATGCGATTGATGCGCGCGTCGCGGTAAGCGCGCTCCGCCGGATACTCCTCCACAAAGCCGTAGCCGCCATGGATCTGCACCAGGCTGTCCACCACGCGGTCGATCATCTCCGAGCCCCACACCTTTAAGATAGAGCACTCCACCGCGTATTCCTCGATGGCTTTGCGCACCGGATCCGAAGAAGACTTGTCGACACCCGCGAGCGCGCCGTCAATCATAGCCACGGTGCGATACGCCAGGGCTTCCCCCGTAAAGACGCTGATGTTCATGTCGGCCAGCATCTCGCGGATGAGTCCGAACTCGGAGATACTCTTGCCGAACGCCTTGCGCTGTTTGGCATAGGCCACGGCGTTGTCGAGGGCGGTACGCGCGCCGCCCACTGCGCCGGCGCCCAGCTTGAAGCGCCCGATGTTCAGCGTGTTGAAAGCGATCTGGTGTCCTTTGCCGATCTCACCCAGCACGTTTTCCACCGGCACCATGCAGTCCGTCAGGATGAGCGGGCAGGTGGACGATCCACGGATGCCCATTTTCTTCTCTTCCGCTCCCACCGCGAACCCTGGGAAAGTCCGCTCCACGATGAACGCGGTGAACTTCTCGCCATCGATTTTCGCGAAAACGATGTAAAGGTCGGCGAAACCGCCGTTGGTGATCCACATCTTCTCGCCGTTGAGCACGTAGTGCTTGCCATCGGCGGAGAGTGCCGCCCGGGTGCGCACGTTCATCGCGTCCGACCCGCTGGTGGATTCCGAGAGCGCATACGCCCCCACCCACTCGCCGCTCGCCAGCCGCGGCAGATACCTCTTCTTCTGCGCCGCGTTCCCGAAGTAGACGATGGGGAGTGTGCCGATCCCCACGTGCGCGCCCCAGGTGGTGCTGAAGCTGGCGTTCTTGGCGATGCGGTCGGCGATGATGCAGGACGCCACCTTGTCCATCTCCGAGCCGCCGTATTCTTCCGGCACATCCACGTTGGCCAAGCCCAGTTCGCTGGCCTTGCGCACCAGCTCGCGCGTCACCGAGAAGTCCTTGTGCTCGATCTTCTCGAGATTCGGGACGATCTCGTTGCGCGCAAACTCTTCCGTGGTCTGCGCGATGAGCTGGTGCTGTTCGGTGAAGTCCTCGGGAGTGAAGACGTCCTCCGGTCTCTGGTCTTCGATCAGGAAGCTTCCGCCTGCGATTTTCGCTTTGATATCTGCCGCTGCCGTTGCCATAAATGTCTCCTTCTTAACCACAGAGGGCACAGAGGAACACAGGGGAAAATCATTGCCAGCCTGTGCCGCTTACAAACCGTCGTATGCCATCTCTGAGATGTGTGACGTTGAAATTCAAGAGCAGCCCGACATTCTTGCCGCTCAACTTCAAGTATGAGATCAGCTGCGCCTTGTGCACGTCCGTAATAGCTTCGACGGCTTTCAGTTCAACGATAACGAGATCTTCCACCAGCAAGTCAAGCCGATAGCCCAGGTCAATGCGGACCCCGTCGTACACCACAGGAAGCGCAACCTGCGACTCTGCACGTAAGCCAGCCTTCTTCAGTTCATGCATCAGGCACGCCTCGTAAGCGCTCTCAAGCAATCCGGGTCCCAGGGCCGAGTGCACCTTCATCGCGGCTGCGATAATCGCTCCCGTAACCTCGTTGACTTGCATTTCCTCTGTGTTCCTCTGTGTCCTCTGTGGTTAAGATAGATTTTCGATGATCCCAGCGGCCCCCATCCCTCCACCCACACACATAGTCACGAGCCCGTAGCGTGCCTTCCGCCGGGCGAGCTCACGGATGATAGAAGCCGTGAGCTTTGCTCCCGTACACCCCAGCGGATGTCCCAGCGCCACCGCGCCTCCGTTCGGGTTCACGCGCTCGGGATTGAGCCCGCCTTCCTTGATCACCGAGAGCGACTGCGCCGCGAAGGCCTCGTTCAGCTCGATGACGGCGATGTCGTCCAGCTTCAGCCCCGCCATCTTCAGCGCCTTGGGAATGGCGAACACCGGCCCAATACCCATTTCCTCCGGCTTGTAACCTGCCGTGGCGTAGGAGACGTAGCGCGCCAGCGGTTTTATGCCCAGAGCCTTCGCGCGCTCGGCCGACATCACCACCGCTGCCGCAGCGCCGTCCGACATCTGCGAGGAATTCCCAGCGGTCACCGTGCCTTTCGCGTGGAACGCCGGTTTCAGCTTGGCCAGAGCTTCGGCAGAAGTGTCGGCGCGCGGTCCTTCGTCCACTTTGAAGATGATCTCCGTCCGCTTCGGTTTCGCACTCGTAGCCCGGCCGCCCTCGGCCGGGCCGGTTCCGTTCGTATGGGTAAAGCTCACCGGCAGTGGGACGACTTCGTCTTCGAACTTACCCGCGGCAATCGCCGCCAGCGCCTTCTGATGGCTGCGCAACGAGAACTCATCCGCCATCTCGCGCGTGATGCCGTAGCGCTGCGCCAGGCGCTCCGCCGTCAGGCCCATGGAAAGATACGCATCCGGATAGTGGTCGATCAGCCAGGGATTGGCCGATACCTTGTTCCCGCCCATTGGAATCATGGACATGGATTCAACCCCGCCTGCCACGATCACTTCGGCGCCGCCCGCCATGATGCGTTCCGCCGCCAGCGCGATCGCCTGCAAGCCGGAAGAGCAGAAGCGGTTGATGGTCATAGCGGAAGTTTCGACGGGCAGCCCGGCGCGCAGCGCCGCGATGCGAGCCACGTTCATCCCCTGCTCGGCTTCCGGCATGGCGCAGCCCAGGATAACGT
>JBOGLL010000112.1:0-8777 GCA_050746065.1 Terriglobales bacterium
GGGTTTCGTCCTCACCCATTATTTCTTTGAGGCGCTGAAGAACTTTGAGGACAGTCCGGTGGGGATGCGGGACGCTTATCCCAATCTGCTGCGGGAAATCTTTGTGGACAGCGAGCGCAAGCGCGCAGAAGAGACCGAGTTCGGCCTGCAGGCGACGCCCGAAGTGGTGCGCGCGGCGGCCCCGCGCCAAGTGCTCATGCTGGAGCTGGCCGAAGACCGGCTGTCGCGGGGCGATTTCCGTGCCGCGCAGCGGCTGGCACAGCAGGCACTGGATGAGCGCCGCGAAGATCCCGCGCGGGCGTTGTTCATCCTCGCCCGCGCTGCCACACTGACCGGAGATATGAACGGCGCGCGCGCGTACTTCGAGCGCTCGCTGGGAATTGCGCGCGAGCCCCGCATGCTCGCGTGGTCGCACATCTATCTGGGCAGGATTTTTGATTTGCAGGAAAACCGGGAAGCGGCCCTGCGGCACTATCGTGCCGCGCTGGCAGCAGGAGATACCACGCCCGACACCCGGGCCGCGGCCGAGCGTGGACTGGAGCAGGCGTATCAGCCTCCGGCGCCGCGGCGCTAGCACGAAACACCCCGCGGCCCAGCGCCCACGGGGTACACTCAAGGAGCAGGTTATGATTAAGCGATTCGCACTTACGCTGACGCTCTTCCTGGCCGCTGCGGCCTGGGCGGCGCAGACCGGATCTTCATCATCCTCCACCCCGGCGCAACAGCCGGCGGCCACAGCCCCGGCGCAACCTCAAGGTCCTCGGCAGCCGCAGGCCAAGACCCAGGATGAACTCAACGAGTACGTGGCCATTATCCAGAATGCCGATCTGGCCGCCGCGGAGACCGCCGCGGATGGGTTTGCCACCAAGTTTCCCGAGAGCGAACTCACCGGGCACCTGTACGCCGCACTGCAGCGCAAGTATCAGGGCGTGAACAACACCGACAAGACAGTGGAACTGGGCCGTAAGGCGCTGAAGTATCTGCCCGACAATCCCATGGCCCTGGTGAGCACAGCCACGGTGATTGCCGAGCGCACGCGCGACAGCGACCTGGACCGCGACGAGAGCTACGCCGAAGCCATCAAGTATGCGCAGCATTCGTTGGAGACCATAGACACCGGCCTGGCTACCGGTGCCAACCTGCCGCCCGAGCAGTTGCAGCAGATCAAGAACGTCCTGCGCTCGATGGCCCATGCTGCGTTGGGAATGGTCCACCTGAAGAAGAAGGACTACCCGGTAGCCGAGGAGCACTTCCGCAAGGCGGCGGATGCGAACCCGTCCCAGCCCGACGCGTACGTTTTCTATCGGTTATCGCTGACGCTCGATTACCAGAAGAAGTATGCGGAAGCCCTGAAGGCCATCAACCGCTGCCTGGAACTGGCGCCGGCCGACGATCCCGTCGTGGGTCTGGCCAAGCAGGAGCAAAGCCGCCTGACCAAGCTGGTGGGTACACCGGCCGCTCCTGCGACTCCGCCCAGCCAGCCCACCCCGCAGACGCCTCCTCCGTCGGGGAAGTAGCAAAATTGAAACTACGGCGAGCCGGGGCGCAAACAGCGCCCCGCTGCGTCGCCCGAAGCGACCGGGAAACTGCAGATGAAGCCGGGTGACATTTCCGCTCTGGAAGCGGCACTGGGACACCGCTTTGAGCGCCGCCAGTTGCTGGAGCAGGCGCTCACGCACAGCTCCCACGCCCACGAAGCCGAACCTCGCCCGGGCACCAACATGGCCGACAATGAGCAGATGGAGTTTCTGGGGGATGCCGTGCTGGGATTCGTGACCAGCCAGGAGTTGTTCGAGCGCTTTCCTCATTTCCACGAGGGCCAGCTCTCCAAGCTGCGGGCTCATCTGGTGAGTGCCGGGCACCTGGTGGAAGTGGCGAACCGTCTGAAGCTGGGAGCGTACTTGCGTCTGGGCCGAGGGGAGGAACGCAGCGGAGGGCGTGCCAAGTCGGCGTTGCTGGTGAATACGCTGGAAGCGGTGCTGGCAGCGCTGTTCCTGGATGCGGGGCTGGAGGCCACGCGCCGCTTCGTGCTGGGGACCATCGTGGCGCCGGAATTGGAACGGCTGCAGCCTGAGGCGGGCATGGGGTTTTCCATCTCCGACCACAAGTCGGCGTTGCAGGAGCTTCTGCAGTCGCAAGGGCGTCCGCAACCCCGCTACGCTACAGTGCAGGAGCATGGGCCCGACCATCAGAAGACCTTTACCGTCGAGGTGCGCATCCAATCTCCTGGTACGGGACGCGATGCAGCGTTCCGGGCGGAGGGCGCAACCAAGAAAAGCGCAGAGCAAACGGCTGCGCGCCTGGCTCTGGAAGAGCTGAAGCGCGCGAACACGGAAGCCGGCAAGGTGTCATCGGAATGAGCGAACCGGAAACCAGCCACGTTCCCGACCAGTCGACCGGCCACTCCGGCCACACGGGATGGCTGTCGTCCGTGCAATCGCTGGCGGTGACCGTGGTGATTGCACTTTTCATCATCACCTTCCTGGTGCAGGCCTTCCAGATCCCTTCCGAGTCTATGGAAGCGACGCTGCTCACCGGCGACTACTTGCTGGTGAACAAAGTGAACTTCGCCCAAGGAGGTGCCTGGGACTGGGTGCTGCCCTACCGCAGCGTGCAGCGGGGCGATATCGTCGTGTTTCGCTTCCCCGTGCGCCCCACCGAGCACTTTGTAAAGCGCGTGGTGGCGCTGCCCGGAGACCACGTCCGCCTGCTCGACAAACGACTGCTGATCAACGGCAAACCGCTGGACGAGACTTACGTGCAGCACACCGGGCACGGACGTGATCCTTTCCGCGACAACTTTCCCGCTTCCGACTATTTTTCCTTCAACATCGAGTCCAAGTGGTGGGTGGAACTGCGGGCCTCCATGCGCAACGGCGAAGTGGTGGTGCCGCCGGGCAAGTACTTCGTTCTGGGCGACAACCGCGACCACAGCCTCGACAGCCGTTACTGGGGCTTCGTCCCGCGGGAGAACATTGTCGGCAGACCGTTGCTCATCTACTGGTCGGTGGCTGATCCGCCTCCCTACGAAGAAGACGAGCATTCCGTGGATGGTAGACTGTCCCGGCTGGCTTTCAGCGTGTCCCACTTCTTCCGCGGAACGCGGTGGAACCGGACCTTCCGTCTGGTGGAGTAGCCGTGCCCAAGCCTCCGAAGAATCCCCAACCCAAGGCGACGCAGCCGGAGGAGAAACGCCGGGAAACTCCTATGGAGTTCATCGGCTCCATGGCCGTGATCCTGGTCACGGGGCTGTTCATCATCACCTTCAACCTGCAGGCGTTTGAGATTCCCTCCAGCTCCATGGAGAACACGCTGCTCATCGGCGACCACGTGTTCGTGGACCGCATCACCTATGCGCCCGAGAGCCGCTGGATGGGCCCGGTGGTGCCGTATCGCGAGATCCGGCGCGGCGACATTGTGGTGTTCCTCTCGCCGGCGGAAGCGGGGCTCTACGTGGTCAAGCGCGTGATCGGTCTCCCGGGAGATCGCATCCACCTGCGCGACGGTGTGGTGTACCGCAACAGCCAAGTGCTGGAAGAACCCTACGTGATCCGCCAGGGCACCTATCACCCCTACCGCGACAATTTCCCCAGCCTGCCTCCTACACTGGCCAACGTGACTCCGGAATGGCAGCTCACGCTCGCCAATCACATTGACGGGGAGGATCTGCTAGTGCCCACGGACCACTACTTCATGATGGGCGACAACCGCGATGCCAGCTACGACAGCCGCTTCTGGGGCTTCGTACCGCGGGAAAACGTGATCGGCCGCCCGGTGTTCATCTACTGGTCGTTTGAGACCCCGGCGGGACAGTATCAACAGACGGCCATGAACCAGCGCTTGCGCCATCTTGGATACGTGGCGCTTCATTTCTTCGATAAGACGCGCTGGCGCCGGACCTTCAATCGGGTGCGCTGATGTCCCCCGCACGCGCAGGAAAACGTCTCACACTGGCTGCGGTACTGGTGCTGGCTGCAGCGCTGCTGGGCCCGCCTTTCCTTAATGTCGGCCGCTTCAAGGGCCGCATCGTGCAGGCCATGGAGGAATCGCTGGGCCGTTCCGTGACGGTGGACGAAGTCAGCCTCCGCCTGCTGCCGCGCCCGGGCTTCGACATGAAGAACCTGGTGGTGGGCGATGATCCGCGTTTCAGCGCCGAACCCCTGCTGCGCGCCGAGGAAGTCACGGCGTCGCTGCGGCTTTCCTCGCTGTGGCGCGGGCGGATGGAAATCTCGCGCCTCAGCCTCAGCTATCCCAGCCTGAACCTGGTTCGTGCGGCCGACGGCCACTGGAACCTCGGAGACTTGCTGTTGCGCGCGTCGCAGACACCCACCGCACCCACGGCGCTCGCCCGTCCTGAGGGGCGTCCGCGCTTTCCTTACATCGAGGCGAACGACGGGCGCATCAACCTCAAGCTCGGCCCGCAAAAGACCGTGTTCACGCTCAGCGAGGCCGACTTCGCGGTGTGGCTCGAGTCCGAAGAAGAACTCGGCCTGCGGTTGCGCGCGCGCCCCGTGCGCACGGACGCCAACCTGGCGGATACAGGTGAGTTGCGAATCAACGGAACCCTGGGGCGGGTTGTGGGCCGAACCGTAAGCCTGGACCAGACGCCCATCAAGCTCTCCGTCAGCCTGGAGGATGCGCAACTCGGCCAGGTCTCCACACTGATTTACGGCCGCGACCGCGGATGGCGCGGCGGCCTGCAGGTGAACCTGGCGCTGGCCGGGCCGCCGGCGGAGCTTGCGCTTACCGGCTCGCTGCGCCTCCAGGACTTCCGCCGCTATGACATTGTCGGCGGCGAGGGTCTGCGGATGGAGGCAACGTGCTCAGGCACGTACCGCGCGCCCGCCGATACTCTCACTGCCCTGGAGTGCCACGTGCCTTCGGGGGACGGTGAGGTGTTCGTGCGCGGAGCGGTTGCGGGTTTGTTCGGCAGCCGGCGCCATAACCTCAGCATCGCTGCCCGGGAAGTCCCCGTGGCAACGGTGGCACAGCTTGCGCGGCGCGTTCGACGCAATCTGCCGCCGGATCTCACCGCCACCGGCAGTCTGAATGCGGCCTTTACCGTGCGCACCACGGACTTCGAGTCCGTTCCATCCGTGATCTGGGCGGGAGGCGGGAGCGCCCGCGGCATCCGTCTGCGTTCTTCTCTGCTCGCTCCCGAGCTTGCGCTCGGCGAAGTGAAGTTTGCCGTCGAGCAGAGCCGGCCGCCTCGCACGGCGCGTAGCCGGAAGCCCCTCACCGCCATCCCGCAGGAACTGCGCGTCGCCTGGGCGCCTTTTACCGTCCCCTTGGGATCGGCCGCTCCGGCGACGGTGCAGGCGATGGTGGACCTCGATGGCTATCGCGTGGAACTGCAGGGCGAGGCTGCCGTCGCGCGGCTGATGCAGGTGGCGCGCGTGGCGGGTGTGGATGCGCCCGTTGCCGGCGTGGACGGCAACGCGCGGCTCAGCCTGGTAGCGGCTGGAGCGTGGCAAGGTTTTGCCCCTGCAGTGCTGACTGGATCCGCTCAACTGCGTAGAGTTCGGGCGCAGCTCGAGGGGATGTCATCGCCGGTGGAGATCGCTGCAGCCAGCGTGGCTCTTTCCGAGACGGAGTGGAGCGTACGCGACTTGAGCGCCTCGGTGCCGTCCGCCCGGCTGCAGCTTGCCGGCTCGTTCGGCCGCGAGCGCAACTGCACCGCGTCGGAAGATTCCTGTCTGTTGAGCTTTACGCTGCACCTGCCGGAACTCTCCACTGATGATCTGAACCGCCTGCTGAATCCGCGGCTTCGCGAGACCAAGGCGTCGTGGTTCGCGCTGGGCGGCGCGGGCCGCTCGAACGGACCGCGCGGCGTCCTGCGCGAACTGCATGCCGAAGGTAAACTCACGGTGGGCCGGCTGCTGGTCAAATCGCTGGCGGCGACGCACGTCTCTGCGCGCATCCACCTGTCGGGCGGGCGGATGGTGCTGGATGACGTCCAGGGCGAGATGCTGGGAGGACGGCATCGCGGCGCCTGGCGTGCCGACTTCACCGGTCCCGAGCCCGTGTACTCGGGCAAGGGAAGCCTGCAGGGCGCTTCCATGGAGCAGGTCGCGCGCCTGATGCGCGATCCCTGGGCCACCGGCAGCGTGGACGCCGAATATGACGCTGCCCTGCGTGGTTGGACTGCGGCGGAACTGGCGAGCAATGCCGCCGGGTCGGCGCGCTTCATGTGGACGAACGGAAGCCTGAACCGCGCGTTGCTGCCTGGCGCCGCAGTCCCGCTGCGTGTGCGCCGTTTTGCGGGACAGCTTTCAGTACGCGAATCCCGGCTCACCATTCCGGAAGCGCGCCTGGAGAGTCCCGCGGGAGAGTTCACCGTCACCGGGTCCGCCTCCTTCTCCCGCCAGCTCGATCTGCGCGTGGCCCGCGGCGCCTCCCGCGCCTTCGCTGTCACGGGAACGCTGGCTCAGCCGCAGGTGTCGGCCGTGGCCGTACCGCAGACGGAAGCGGCTTTGAGGTAAAGTCGTTGGTCGCTAGTCGTTAGTCGGGCCTTGTAGCCGCCGACTGACGCCTGCCAACAAACCACTCGCGACAACGACCAACGACGAACGACTAATGACTGAGGGTTCTTATGCCCCGCTATGAATACCGTGATCTTCGTCCGCAGCCGGATGCGGAGAAGCTGTTCCTGAGCTGGATCGAGCGGCTCGATGAGGAATTCTCGAATACCGACGTGAACCACCGCAGCGTGGTTGTGCGCGATGCGTTGCACGAGCTCTATCTCGGCCGTCCCTACGCGGCACCCGATGCCGCGCGGGACGGCGCCGCGGCGCACGCCCTGGTGCACAGCTTCGATCCGCGCAACTCGACGCTCGAACCCGAGTACTACGGCGACGTGGAGGCCTCGAAGTATGCCGTCCGCAAGCCGCTGATCTGGTTCTGGATGATGTATGACCGCTCGCCCGTGGGCCTGAACCACTGGCTGGGCTTCCGCATGCGCGCCATGCTGGCGCGCCACATCTTCAAGCACTGCGGCAAGGACGTGAAGATCTTCCACGGCGTCGAAGTGTCGTTCGGCTACAACCTGACGGTGGAAGACAACTGCACCATCCACAAATACGTGCTGCTCGACGACCGCGGAGAGATCATCATCCGCCAGGGAAGCTCCATCTCCGACTACGCCAACGTCTATTCCCACTCGCACGACCTGAACGACGGCATGATCGTGTCGAACCATCGCACCGAAATCGGCCCGCGCGCCCGCGTGACCTACCACGCCACCGTGCTGAGCGGCGTCACCGTGGCCGAGCACGGCATCGTGGGCTCAATGGGCGTGGCCTCAAAGAATGTCGAGCCGTATCACATCGTCGCCGGCATCCCTGCCAAGACGGTAAAGGTGAAGACCATTGCGCCGGAGGAAGCGCGCCGGGCTGCGGAGAGCAAGACCTAGCCGAAAAACAAGCGAACCACGAAGGACACGAAGGAAACACCAAGCCAACTTGCAGGCATTTGTGATTCCCTCGTGCCCTTTGTGGTTGGCTTTTGACTTCTGGTGACCGTGGTACCATCGAACCACGCGGCATGAGCCTGACCCACGTTGACATCGTTTTTCAGGTCATCGTCTTCCTGTTTGCCATCAGCGTGCACGAATCGGCGCATGCCTGGACGGCGTGGCGCCGCGGCGATCCCACAGCCTACATGCTGGGGCGGGTGACGCTAAACCCCGTCAAGCACATTGATCCCTTCGGTACCGTGCTGCTGCCGCTGTTTTGCCTGATCTCGCACCTGCCGGTGATCGGATGGGCGAAGCCGGTGCCGGTGGACCCGCGCAACTTCAAGAACGAGGTGCGTGACGACATCCTCACTTCGGTGGCCGGGCCGGTGAGCAATTTCATGGTGGCCGCGGGCGCGGTGCTGGCCATGGGGCTCATCGCCATCCTTTCGCCCGAGGAAGGACGCATTGTGGTGCGCAGCCTGGCGGGCGGCTACTTGGTGGATACGCAATCGGTGCTTATGCCCCTTGCGCTTTTGCTATACGAGGCCATGTACATCAACGTACTGCTGGGCGTCTTTAACCTGATCCCGATTCCGCCGCTCGACGGCAGCCACGTGCTGCGCCACATGCTTTCAGAATCCGCCCGTCGGCTCTACGATACCTTCGGCATGGTCGGCCTGCTGCTGCTCTTCCTGGTAGGCGGACGTGTGGTGCACGCGTTGGTAACGCCTGTCAGGGGATTCTTCGACGCCATACTGATGCGACTGTGATGACGGCCCGCAACGCCAAAAAGCCCCGCGTCTTGAGCGGCATGCGCTCCACCGGCAAGCTGCATCTGGGGAACTTCGTGGGCGCGCTCGACAACTGGGTGCGCCTGCAGGACGGCTACGAATGCTATTTCTTCGTCGCCGACTGGCACGCGCTCACCACCGACTACGCCGATACCTCCAGCATCAAGCAGAATTCGCTGGAGGTGCTGATTGACTGGCTGGCCGCCGGCCTCGATCCCGAGCGCTGCACCATGTTCATCCAGTCGCACGTGCCGCAGCATGCCGAACTGCACCTGCTGCTTTCGATGATCGCCCCGCTGGGCTGGCTGGAGCGTGTGCCCACGTACAAGGAACAGCGCGAGAACATCCGCGACAAAGACCTGGGCACGTATGGTTTCCTGGGTTATCCGGTATTGCAGGCGGCGGACATCCTCATCTACAAAGCCGATTACGTCCCCGTGGGTGAAGACCAGGCGCCGCACATCGAGATGACGCGCGAGATCGCTCGCCGCTTCAACGCTCTCTACGGCGATGGCGGCCGGCGCTCGGTC
>JBOGLL010000113.1:0-7675 GCA_050746065.1 Terriglobales bacterium
CAGATACCGCCCACTTTGCTCCTGCTGGTCCGGCGGGGCGGGCCGACGCCAAGCCCCACGCTGGCTCGGGCCCGTGCAACCGTGGGTTATCGAAATATTCCAGGAGCATCTTGCCCACTTCCCCGGATTCCATCACAAACATGTTCTCGACGTTCAGACTCATGGACCGAAGATATACTCCACAACGTATCCTGGAAAGTCCTTGAGGAAGTTGGGCTTTGCAGCAAGCTAGTTGCTACTCTCTCAAAACAGCCTTGGGGCTTCAAAACAGAATCCGAGTCCAACCAAGCAATCGAAGAATTCCGAGCTATGCTCACCTCATGCCCCGGCGCCTTCGCAGATTCCCGCACGCACGCTGTCTGCACTTCATCACGTTCTCCTGTTATCGGCGTGAACCCAGACTCGACACAGCGAAGGCCCGCGACACCTTCGAGGCTGAACTCGAGCGCGTCCGCAAGTGGTATGGTCTGTGGGTTGTGGGTTATGTGGTCATGCCGGAGCATGCTCATCTTCTGGTGGGAGAACCGGAGCGCAAGTCGCTCCCGATTGCCATCCAGATGCTGAAGCAGAATGTGTCCCGCAAGATGGGCCCGGGGCCGTTCTGGCAGGCCCGCTATTACGACTTTCTGGTGTGGGATCCGAAGACGCGGATTGAGAAGCTGCGCTACATGCATCGGAATCCAGTGAAGCGCGGACTGGTCGAAAGCCCCGAGGACTGGCGCTGGAGCAGCTTCAATCACTACGCCACCGGTTGCGACGGAATCGTGGAGATCGAATCCGAGCGGACGGCACGGCGACAGGAACGTATGGGAATCACGCTACGTGTTGCAGACTACACGGGCGCCCACCCTATCGCGCCAAAAACCGGCGCGATAAGGGTGGGGCAGCAACAGAAGAAGGAGTTATGAACCGAAAGGATGGGCCAGCACCCCTATATATTGGCAAACGGCGGGCCGTGAACCCTTCTCGGAACAGATCATCTCTTTTGGCGCTTCTCTTGCTGCCGGTGCTGATCGCCGGATGCAGCGACGAGGGGTCGAAGAACCTTCCTGCGGGTTACGTCACCGCGCCCAAGGTGACGCTGCGCGACCGCCTGGCCGACGTCTATAACAAGGTCGCGACGGTGGAGAACGGTGAGCGCGTCGAAATCCTGGAAACCTACAAGCGCATGGTGCGCGTGCGCACCGCCGGCGGCCAGGTGGGCTGGATGGAGCAGCGCTACCTGGCGGGCGAGGACGTCTTCCGGGCATTTCAAAAACTGGCGACCGAGAATCAGCGAGCTCCGGTGGCGGCCCGCGCCATCACCCGCGCCATCGTCAACATGCGCGCGCGACCGGGGCGCGACGGCGAGCGCCTTTATCAAATGCCGGAAGGCGAAAAGCTGGACCTGCTCAAGCGCGCCACTGCCGACAAGCCCGTCCCTCCAGGCACGGCTCCTCCGCCTGACGCCGACGACATCGAACCTGCTCCCAAGCCGCTCGAGGACTGGTGGCTGGTACGTAACCCTCACGGCCACGTGGGCTGGGTGCTGGGACGCATGATTGACGTGGACGTGCCGCTCGACGTGGCTCAGTACGCCGAGGGCCAGCGCATCGTGGCCAGCTTTGTGCTGAGCGAGGTGGAAGACCAGGGGAAAAAGGTCCCGCAGTACCTCATGCTGCTCAACGAACCCAAAGACGGCCTGCCCAACGATTACAACCAGGTCCGTGTCTTCACCTGGAACACGCAGCGCAGCCGCTACGAGACCGCTTATCGTGAGCGCAAGCTGGCGGGACGGTTGCCCGTCACCGTCGGCCGCGAAGACTTCGGCAAGGAAGGCAACCTGCCCTTCTTCACCCTGCGCGTGGCGGATGCCGGCGGCAACACGGCCGAACTGAAGTACAAGATGAACGGCGTGATGGTGCGCCGGGTGACGCCAACGGCTGGCGGTCGCAAGTAGGGGTTTGTGGTTTGTAGTTTTTGGTTTCTCGTTCCACAAACCACAAACCACAAACAACAAACCAAAAACCAACAACCAAAACGATCAGGAATAAAACTCCGCGATCGTTTCGACCACCCCGGACTGTTCTTCCGCCGTCAGTTCCGGAAAGATGGGCAGCGCCAGCACTTCGCGGCTGGCGCGTTCGCTCTCTGGGAAGTCGCCCTCGGCGTAACCCAGGAAGGTGTAACTCTTTTGCAGGTGCAAAGGCGAGGGATAGTAGATCTCGGTGCCCACCCCGCGCTCGGTGAGGTGGCGACGCAGGTCGTCACGACGGTGGGCCCGCACCACGTACTGATGAAAGATGTGGTGCCCCTGGGGCGCGATGGAAGGCACGCTTAGCGGGTCGGTGGAAGACTTTCCTCCAAGCCCGGCCTGGGCGAACAGGCGGTCGTAGTGGGCAGCCACTTCGCGGCGGCGCGCATTCCACTCGTCGATGTACTTCATCTTTACGCGCAGCACCGCGGCCTGGAGTGCGTCCAGCCGGCTGTTCCAGCCGACCTCCTCGTGGTGATAACGCTGCCTGCTGCCGTGGTTGCGCAGCAGCCGGATGCGGTCGGCGAGCGCAGGATCGCTGGTGGTCACGCAACCGCCGTCTCCATAGCAACTCAGGTTCTTGGTGGGATAGAAGCTGAAGGCTGCCGCCAGACCCAGCGATCCGGCACGCTGCCCGCGCCAGGCGGAACCGAAGGCCTGGGCCGCGTCCTCGATGATGGAGAGCTTGTGCTCCGCGCTGAGGCGGCGAAAAGCGTCCATGTCGGCGCATTGCCCATAGAGATGAACCGGCAGCACTGCCCGTAGCGTGGACGACTTCCGGCTGGTGATGCGCCGTTCCACCAGCGCCGGGTCGAGATTGAAGGTCTGCGGATCGATGTCCAGAAACACGGGCCGCGCCCAGCAGCGCAGGATGGCACTGGTAGAGGCGAAAAAGCTGAACGGAGTCGTGATGACCTCGTCGCCCGGCTGGATGCCGGCCGCCATCAGCGCCAGCCACAGGGCGTCGGTACCAGAGGCGCAGCCTACGGCACACGCGGCACCCGTGTAGGCGGCGATTTCCCGCTCCAAGCTCAGCACTTCTTCACCCAGGATAAAGTGCTGCGAACTGCACACCCGCTCCAGGGCTGCGAGGATTTCCTGGCGAATGGGCGCGTACTGGCGGCGCAGGTCGAGCAGCGGCACCTGCGGGGTGCTTACCGCGGTAGAACCCGCCGCCGCCGACGGTTTGGAGCCCCTCGATTCGGACACGAGGGATGCGATTTTAGCACCCGGCGCCGCTCGCAAACGCGGAAAAGCCGGGGCCGGAAGGCCCGCCGCGGCGGGCTCCAGCGAGTGGCGCCAGATCTCCACGGCCGCGCGCAGGGCCTGGACGTCGAGACCACAGTAGGCGTCCGGATATCGTTCCAGCTTGGCGCCGCCACGCGCCAGCAGGGAACGCGCACCGGTCGTATTTCCGGTGCTGTGGTGATGCAGGCCCACCGCGATCTGGATCAGGGCCTGCAGGAACTTCTTCAGCGGCGCCTGGGAGGCCCGCCAGGCGTCTTCGAGGACCTCGTGAGCCTCATAGAATCGCGCCTGGTTAAAGAGAGCAACGCCTTCTTGGAACCGGATTGAAGCACTGACTTCAGCGCCGGAGTGTGGTGTCCGTTCCATCACATTAGAACCGCAACTAGCACCAGATTATGACCTCTTCGTCCCAGAAAATACAAAATTCCATATGTTGCCCGGCATCCCACTCCGACAAAGCGTATCAGGACGGGTTTTTACACCTATAAGTCATTGATAATAAGTAACAAACCTTTGGCCAACAAGGTGCTTTTCCAAGGGTACCGTTTCTCCGGTTTCAGAACACTTGCAAGTGAGTCCTACCAAATCTTTAGGAGGCACGATGGAATACGACTTTCGTCGTAAGGCTACATCCCTCTTCATCGGCCTGCTGCTAATCCTCACATCCACACTCGCTTTCGGCCAGGGCATTGTAACGGGCTCGATTTCGGGCGTAGTTCAGGACCAGCAACAGGCAGTGGTGAGCGGAGGGAAAGTAACTGCCAAGAACAGCGAGACCAACCAGGAGTTCACCACTGAGACCAACTCAGTCGGCTCATTCAGCTTGCGCGGACTTCCGGTGGGCACCTACAACGTGACCATCGAAGCACCGAAATTCCAGAAGCTGCGCCTGACCAACGTACCCGTTACCGTGGCCAGGGATTCCAACATTGGAATCAAGACCCTGACCATCGGCACCGAGGAAGTGGTCAACGTGGAAAGCACCCCGCCGCTGGTTGAAACCACCACCACGCAGATCTCCACCAGCTTTGAGGCCCGTAAGGTGGCCGACCTGCCCATCGGCAACGGCTTCGACCTGCTGGCGCTATTCACTCCCGGAGTGGTGACTGCGGGCAGCGCCGGCTTCAGCAACAGCAATGGCGCCGACGTTTCCGCCAACGGACAGCGCGGCCGCTCCAACAACTTCATGATTGACGGCCAGCAGAACAACGACAACTCCGTGGCCGGCCCCTCGATCTTCCTGGGCAACCCGGACGTGATCGCCGAGTTCCAGGTGATCACCAACTACAGCGCCGAGTACGGGCGCAACGTCGGCTCGGTGATCAACACCATCACCAAGAGCGGCACCAACGCCTACCACGGAACCCTTTCCGAATATCATTTCAACCAATCGGTGTTCGATTCCTTCGCCAACCAGGAGAAGAGCGAAGTCTTCGGCTTCTGCCCCCCGGGCGTTACAACAGACGGCCCCGATGGCATTCCCAACAGTGGCGATGAATGTGATGAACCTACGATCCCGCGTGTGATCAACAACCGCTTTGGCGGCACCATTGGCGGACCGATCCTGAAGGACAAGCTGTGGTTCTTCGGGTCCGCGACCTGGGAGCGCCTCCGGGCGGGTGGTTCGATCCGGAACTCGGGCACTTCCGTTACCCCGACACCCACTGGTCTTACGCAGTTGGCAGCGGCGTTTCCCGGTAACGCAGGGGTAGCTGCACTTCAGACCATCGGGCCCTATAGCGTGACCACGGGAAACCCCACACCTACCAACGTGTTTACGGCCAATGTGACCAACGGGATCGTCATTGCACCAGTTGAGTTTGGCACCCTCAACCGGGCCATCCCCTCGGCCAGCAACGACCGGCAGATTACCGGCCGAATCGACGTCCAGATGTCCTCGAAGGACCGTCTCTCAGGTCGGTACATCATTGAGGACTTCATCACCGAAGCCGCAACCGGACGCTTTGCCGCCGGCGCGTTCGTGGACGTCCCCGGTCGGACGCAGCAGATCGCGCTCGACTGGACGCGCACCTGGAGCAGCCGCTTTGTGAGCACATTCCGCTTCAACTACTCGCGGGCGGGCTTCGGCTTTGAGCAGGGGGGGTTCCCCACTTGCACCCAAGGCGCCATTCTGACTTGTCCCACCGGGGTAGGACCCGGAGGAGGCATCATCGAGCCGGGTAATCCTAGTCCGCGAACCTCGTTGTCCTTCGGCATGCAGAACAACCTGCCGCAGGGGCGACTGCTCAACAACTCCCAATGGCAGTACAACGCCAACTGGGTGAAGGGCCGCCACACTCTGAAATTTGGCGGGGAGTACGTGCGGCAGCGCTCGCCCGCCGTGTTCCTTCCCAACATCCTGGGAACCAACTCCTTCCCCAGCTTCAACAGCTTCCTGGCGAACACGGGAGCAACCATCTCGCTTGCGGATGGTCCTCCCAAGTTCAACTTCAAGGAGCAGGACATCGCGGCGTACGTCCAGGATGAGTTCAAGGTGAAGGACAACCTCACCCTCATCTTTGGAGTGCGCTACGAATGGTTCCAGCAGGCCATTAACCTGCTGGCGGACCAGTCTCTGGCCAACCAGACCGGACCCAATCCCTTCTGGGACACCAGCTTGGACTTGTCTTTAACTACTCTGCCTCGGACTCCCGAAGATACCAACAACTGGGCGCCCAACATCGGTTTTGCCTGGACGCCCCGCTTCTGGCAAGGCTTGTTCGGACAGGACAAGACGGTCATTCGTGGCGGTTTCCGCATCACCTATGACCCCGCGTTCTACAACATCTTCCTCAATGTAGCCACCGCGGCGCCTGTAGTGAATGCCGGAACCATTGCCTGCGCTGCGAATTGCCTGCCGACAAGCGGTTTTACAGGGAATGACGTGCGGGCCCTGCAACTGGCCAATCTCCCCACTGGCGGACATCCCGCCGGAACTGGCGCGACTCCCCGCAACCAAACCCGCGTGAGCGACGACTTCCACAATCCCTACTCGCAGCAGTGGAACTTCGGAGTGCAGCGGCAGATCACCAGCAAGATGGCGGCAGAAGTCCGCTACGTGGGCAACCACACGGTGGGCAACTTTCAGACCATTAATGCCAACCCGCAGCTCAGCCAGTTGATCGCCAACGGATTCGGATCCTTCATTCCGTCGGGCATCACGCCTTGTGCGGACCCCACGGCTCCCGGCTTCGCCAGTGGGCGCCCGAATTGCAATTTCACCAACGTCCGCCTGCGCGACAACACCGCATACTCCATCTACCACAGCATGCAGTCTCGGTTTGACGTGTCCAACTGGCACGGTCTGACCCTGGGTGCTGCCTGGACCTGGAGCAAGACCATTGACAACGTCAGCGAGATCTTCTCCACCGCGAGCGGCGGCGTCACCATCGCCAGCTCGCAGGATCCGTTCGACTTCACCGTGGCCGAGCGCGGCGATAGTGCCGTCTCCTTCCCGCACGTGCTCACCGTCTACTACAACTACGACCTGCCGTTCTACAAGAGCCAGCAGGGCTTCCTGGGGCACCTACTGGGAGGCTGGTCAATCAACTCCACGTACCGCTACACCAGCGGGCAGGTATGGAACCCGATCATGCACAATTTTGCGACCGGGAATCCGCTCTGCCAGGCAGCCAATTCACAGTCCTTCCAGAACGCGTTCTTCAACCTGTTCGGGATCGGGCGCATTGATTCCTGCCGAATGATTCAGGGGAGCTCGAGTGCCCCACTCGACACCGTGGGCCAATGCACTGACTCCGTGCTGGCCGACTGCGGTTTGGTGGACTTCTACACAGGGAATCCAACGTCGAGCGATGCGGTTCGCTGGATCGTGAACGACTTGGAGGCCGCGCAGTTCCTGGGCACGCCCTACGGTGGCTCGGGCCGGAACATCGTCCGGGGCGACACCATCAACGCCGTAAATCTGAGCGTTTTCAAGACGACTAATATCACCGAAAAGGTTAAGGTCCGTTTTGAGGCGCAGGCTTACAACATCCTGAACCGCCAGTTCCGCGGGGTTCCTGGAACTCTTCCGGAGTTCGGGAACGCCGCCAACGACGGTGACTTCGGCAACACCTTCTTCAATGACTCGGGTGGCGATTCCGGCAATCCCACGTTCAGTGGCATCGGCCGCCGTCGTCTCCTGTTTGGTCTGAAGGTGATCTTCTAGCCGAAACTCAGCGACGCAAAACTCTCAGGCCATCCGTAAGGGTGGCCTGATTTTTTTTGAAAATCGTTTCGGGTTTCGGGTTTTTGGTTTCTGGTTCTCGAGTTTCCGGGAAGAGAGGGGCTCGCTGTGTCCCTTAGGCACTATGCCGAGGAACGGGAAACGAGAAACGAGAAACCATAAACCAAAAACCATAAACCAAAAACCCAATCCGCGTTTATCCGCGCAAATCCGCGGTAAGAGGTCCT
>JBOGLL010000114.1:0-12214 GCA_050746065.1 Terriglobales bacterium
CTCGACGTCGAGCGCCTGCTCAGCCGCATCACGCTGGAGACGGCTAATCCGCGCGACGCGCTGGCGCTGGCGGCGTCGCTGGGGCGGCTGCCGGCGGTGCGGGCGGCGCTGGGAAGCGTGCGTACGGCGCGTCTGGAGAAGCTCCATGGGCTGCTGGACGAACTGGCAGACGTACGCGAGCGCATCGGGAAGAGTTTGGCGCCGGAGCCTCCGCTGAGCTTTGCGGACGGCGGCGTGATGGCGCCGGGCTTGGACGCCGCGCTCGATGAGCTGCGCAACCTAAGCCGCAACAGCAAGCAGTACATCGCGCAGCTCGAGCAACGCGAGCGCAAGCGCACGGGCATCGGGTCGCTGAAGGTGAAGTTCAACTCGGTCTTCGGCTATTACCTGGAAATCTCCAAGCCTAATCTGCATCTTGCGCCGCCGGATTACGAGCGCAAGCAGACGCTGGTGAATGCCGAGCGCTTCACCACTCCGGAGTTGAAGGAGTACGAAGCCAAGATCCTGGACGCGCAGGAGAAGATCGTGGAGATCGAGCGGCGGCTGTTCGCCGAGCTGCGCGCAGCCATCGCTGCGGAGGCACGACGCATCCGGCAGACGGCGCTGGCGCTGGCCGAGCTCGACGTCCTCACTGGACTGGCGCATCTTGCGGCCGAGCGCGGTTACGCGCGTCCTCAGTTCGACGATTCCGGCGAGATGGAGGTGCTGGGCGGGCGGCATCCGGTGATCGAGCTGCTTGAGGTTTTGGGCGGCGGCGATCGCTTCGTCCCCAACGATCTGTACCTGAACTCGGTGTCGCAGATGATTTTGGTGGTCACCGGGCCCAACATGGGAGGTAAGTCCACGTATCTGCGGCAGACGGCGCTGATCGTCATCCTGGCGCAGATGGGGTCGTTCGTGCCGGCACGCTCGGCAAGGCTGAGCGTGGTGGACCGCATCTTCACCCGCATCGGGGCGAGTGACAACCTGGCGCGCGGGCGCTCAACCTTCATGGTGGAGATGACCGAAACTGCCGCCATCCTGAACACCGCAACACCGCGCTCGCTGGTGCTGCTGGATGAGATCGGACGTGGCACGTCTACCTACGATGGCTTGGCGATCGCCTGGGCGGCCATCGAGTACCTGCATGCGCGGACGCGCGCGCGGACGCTCTTCGCCACGCACTACCACGAACTCACGGAGCTGGCCGAGCACCTTTCGGGCGTCAAGAACTACCACGTGTCCGTGAAGGAGAGCGCGGGCGGGATCGTGTTCTTGCGCAAGGTGGAAGCGGGCCCGGCCGACCGCAGCTACGGCATCGAGGTGGCAAAGCTGGCCGGTCTGCCGCAGGAAGTCATCGGACGGGCACGCGAAGTGCTGGCCGAGCATGAGAGCGCGGAGCAGCGTTTGAGCGATCAGCTCACTGCGGGCGAAGATCCGAACGCTCCCGTGGCTCGGCAACTTACGATTTTCACGCCGCTGTCGCAGAGTGTGGTGGAGCGTCTGCGGGGAACCAATCTTGACCAGCTCAGTCCGCTGGAGGCGCTGAAGCTGCTGTACGAGCTGAAGAAGGAGATCGAGTAGGAAGCAGTCAGCGCTGAGCAGTCAGCCGGAACCAATCGCTAGAGCCAATGCCGAAAACTTTCATCGCCAAGCTGCGCGAAGACGTGGGCCAGCTTCTCATCATGGGCTTCGACGGCATCGAAGTGGACGCACGCCTGAGCCAGATGCTCACCGACCTTCGGCCCGGCGGCGTGATCCTGTTCGCTCGCAACCTCGTGGAGGCTGCGCAGGCGCATGCCCTGCTCGCGGCCTGCGAGCAGGCGGTTGGCCAAATCCTCTTTCGCTGCGTCGATCTCGAAGGCGGGACTGTGGACCGGCTGCGCGAGGTGATCGCTCCCGCGCCTTCCGTGGCGGAAGTGGCCGCGACTCTGGATCCGCGCATGTTCCGGCGCCATGGCCGCATCCTCGGGGAGGAGGCGCGCGCGCTGGGCTTCAACGTGGACTTCGCACCGGTGCTGGACCTGGGAATGGCGGCGTCGAAGGAAGTGCTGGGGACACGGACCGCTTCTGCCGATCCGTTGAACGTGGTCACATACGCACGCGAGTTGCTGCGCGGCCTGCGCGAAGCAGGAGTGCTGGGCTGCGGCAAGCATTTTCCTGGTTTGGGCTCGGCCAGGGTGGATTCCCACAGCGAGCTTCCCCTCGTCGAGAAGCCGTGGCCCAGCCTCTGGGAGGAAGACCTGGTTCCCTATCGATACTTGCGGCGCAAGATGCGTTTCGTCATGGTGGCCCACGCTGCCTTCCCGCAGGTGACGGGAGACCGCACGCCGGCGTCGATCTCCGCCAAGTGGATGAGGAGCGTCCTGCGGAAGCGCATCGGCTTTGCCGGACTCATCCTCTCCGACGACCTGGAGATGGGCGGAGTACTGGCAGCGGGGCCGGTCGAGAACGTGGCGGTTGCCTGCATCGAGGCCGGCGCCGACATGTTTCTGGTGTGCCGCCAGCAGGCGCTGGTTCAGCGCGCGTATGAGTCTGTACTGCGGCAGGCCGAACGCGATGAGCGATTTCTCGAAAAGGTACGGGCGGCGGCCCGGCGCGTCCGGGCAGTGAAAAGCCGGATGCGAAGCCTCCGGCACTGGGCGCCTACGCCCACGAGTAAGAAAGTTGAACAGTTGCGGCGCTCGCTGGAGCAGTTCGCCGCCGAGGTCCGGCAGGAAGGAAGCGTCTTGTGATCGTCGCCGGGGTGATGAGCGGGACGTCGGCCGACGGCATCAACGTAGCGCTGCTGCGCATCTCGGGGCGCGGGCTGGCCACGCGCCTCTCTGTGGTGGAGCATGGCGAATACAGCTACCCGGCCGCGGTGCGGCGAGCGTTGCTCGAAGCAATGAACGCTCCTCACGCGCGAGTTGGCGATCTAGCCCGCCTCAATTTTCTACTGGGCGAGCTTTACGCCGAGGCAATCCTCGCAACCATGCGGCAGGCGCGCTTGAAGCGGGTAGACCTCGTGGGCTGCCACGGGCAGACGCTCTACCACCAAGGCGAACCCGCCCGATTTTTGGGTAGAAGACTCGTGGCGACATGGCAGACCGGAGAAGCAGCCGTAATTTCAGCACGCGTGGGAGCCCCGGTAGTGAGCGACTTCCGCCCAGCCGACATGGCGGCGGGAGGCAAGGGCGCACCTCTCGTTCCCTTCCTCGACTACATAGCATACCGCCACAAGCGCATCGGACGAATTCTGCAGAATATCGGTGGAATCGCCAATCTCACTGCCATCCCCGCTCGGGCGCGCGTAAGGGACATCCTCGCCTTCGATACGGGCCCAGGAAACATGGTGATTGATGGGCTGATGGAGAGGTTCTTCCGAAAGCGATACGATCGCGACGGGCGCGTCGCAGCACAGGGTCGAGTGCTCGAAGATGTCGTCACCGACCTGCTGGCGTTGCCCTACTTCCACCAGCGACCTCCGAAGGCCGCCGGGCGGGAGCAGTTCGGACGCGAATTCGTCCGCGACTTCCGGCGGCGATGCCACGGAGCCCGCAAGGAGGACCAGGTGGCCACTGCGACGGCGCTTACGGCGCGCTCGATTGCGGACGCGATCCACAGATTCGTACTGCATCCAGGGGCGCAGAAGAAGGCGGCAAGGCCTTCGTTAAGCCAATTGATCGTCTCGGGCGGTGGCGCGAGAAACCTGACCCTGATGCGAATGCTGGCTTCACACTTGGAACCAAAAGGCCTGCGCGTGCTGACCGCAGCCGAAGTAGGCGTCCCTTCCGAAGCCAAGGAGGCGATTGCCTTCGCGGTGATGGCCTACCAGACTTGGCTGCGCCAACCGTCGAATGTTCCCTCGGCTACCGGCGCGAAGCGGGCGGTGGTGTTGGGAAAGGTGAGCTTCTAGTTGCGAGTACGGAGTACCGAGTTGCGAGTGGGCGCGGGCAGGATGCCTGCACGACAGCCGGCGGGACGCCGGCGCTACGGCACCCAGTTCTTCCTTACCGTTCTGCTCCTGGCGTTCATTCTTGCCTGCTCGCAGAAGCCCGATGCCGACACGCTGGTGATGATCATTGAGAGCCCGCCGGCGAACCTGGACCTCCGAGTGGGGACGGACGCGCAATCGGAACGAATCGGAGAGCTGATCTTCGATCCTCTGCTGCGCCGCGACGAGCACTACCGGTTGCAGCCGCATCTGGCCGAGCGTTGGGAAGTTCCCGATCCGCTTACCTACGTTTTCCATCTGCGGCGCGGCGTGAGGTTCCACGACGGACGTCCGCTGACGGCACGCGACGTGAAGTGGACCTTTGATTCACTGCGGGAAGGAGTGGTGCGTTCCGCCAAGGCCAGCACCTTCCGTTTCGTCGAGCGCATCGACACACCGGATGAGTGGACGGTCATCTTCCGCCTGAAAGAGCCCTACGCCACCCTGCCCTGGAACCTTTCGGGCGGGGCCATCGGGGTCGTGCCTGCGGGGAGCAAAGAGGAGATGAAGGAGAGGCCCATCGGTTCGGGGCCGTTCCGATTTGTGAGGATGGCGCAGGACCAGGAAATGGTGATCGAGCGCAACGAGGAATTCTGGGGCGAGAAACCGAAGCTGCGGCGGGTGCGCTTCGCCGTGGTACCCGACACTACCACCCGAGTGCTCGAGCTCCGCAAGGGCAGCGCCGACCTGGCCATCAATGCGCTGACTGCCGATATGGTGGAAGACATTCGCCGCGAGGGGAAGCTCGTGGTCGAGCAGGCGCCGGGATCCATCTACAGCTACCTGGCGCTGAACCTCGAGGATCCGATCCTGAAGGATGCGCGGGTGCGCCGGGCGCTGGCCTATGCCATTGACCGGCGTCCGGTGTTGCACTACTTGTGGCGCGACCAGGCGCGCCCCGCCGCCAGCCTGCTCCCGCCCGAGCACTGGGCGTACGAGTCCGGCGTCACGGCCTACACCTACGATCCGGAACGCGCCCGCAAGCTCCTGGATGATGCCGGATATCCCGCGCGCGGCGGCGTGCGTTTTCGCCTCACCATGAAAACCTCGACCGAGGAGACCACGCGCCTGCTGGCTGCGGTGCTGCAACAGCAGTTGCGCGAGGTGGGGATCGCGCTCGACATACGAAGCTACGAGTTTGCGACCTTCTATTCGGATGTGGTGCGGGGAGCGTTCCAGCTCTACTCGCTGCGCTGGATCGGCGGCAACGAGGACCCGGACATCTTCGAGCACGTGTTCCATTCGTCGAGCTTCCCGCCGAAGCGCGCCAACCGCGGGCATTATCGCAACCCTCGCGTGGACGAACTGATCGACGAGGCGCGCCGCGAGGTCGAACCCGAGAAACGGCGGGCGCTGTATGCCGAGGTGCAGCGCATCGTGGCCGAGGAACTGCCCTACATCCATCTCTGGTACCTGGATAACGTGGTGGTGCATTCCCGGCGGGTGCGCGGCATTCACGTGTCTCCCTCGGGCAACTACGAATTTCTGCGGACCGCCGAGCTGGCTCCATGAAGCTGGAGGAACTGATGCCCCGCCCCGATGTGGCGGCCCGCTACGAAGCGAAGGTCCAGGCGTCAATCGAGCGCACGCGCGAAGCCATGCGCAGCGCCGACTTCTCCCAACTGCCGATCACCCGCGCATTGATGGGCCTGCGCAAGCTCGGGTGGGGCCGGCAGAAGGCGGAACAGGCAGCATCGCAGGAAGAGCGACTGCGGGCAGCAGGCTTCATCAGCATTCCCACCAGGTCGGAGAACGAAGTATTGCTCGGCGTCGCAGGCCGCTTCTGGAGGCCGGACAGCGGCACGGTGCGAGGGTTGACGGCCGAGGAGATCGTTGCCTTCAAGCGTGACGGGTACGCCAAAGCGATGTGGAACTTCACCGTAGAGCGCGCGGAGGAAGGCGTAACGCGCCTGGCCACAGAAACGCGCGTTGTGACCTACGGCAGCTCAGCGCGCCGCAAATTCCGGGCGTACTGGTTGCTGGTAGGGGCGTTCTCCGGCCTGATTCGCAAAGAGATGCTGCGCCTGGTTAAACGAAATGCCGAACGCAACTAGTGGGCGAGTCGGCCGCTTGTACGCATGCGCCGGGTTGGAAACCCGGCGCCACACATGCCGGGCGGGACGCCGGTGCTACGCGTGCTACCATCGAGGGCTGGCATGCGCATTCTCTTTATCGGCGACATCTTTGGGCGGCCAGGCCGCAACATTGTCCGCGACCACGTAGCCGACGTGGTCCAGACCCGCGACATCGGCCTGGTCATCGCCAATGCGGAGAACGCCGCGGCTGGTTTCGGACTGACCCCTTCCATCGCCGAGGAGCTGTTCGCGCTCGGCATTGACGTACTCACCACGGGCAACCACGTTTGGGACAAGAAAGAGATCATCGAATACATGCAATCGGCGGACGGTGACGCCAAGAGTGCTGCCCGCCGTGTGCTGCGTCCGGCGAACTATCCGGCGAACACCCCCGGCAAGGGCTGGTATGAAGGCAGGACGCGGGCAGGCGTCGAGTACGCTGTCATCAACCTGCAGGGGCGGGTCTTCATGGTGGATAACGACGACCCATTTCGCACGGCCGACCGCCTGCTGAAGGACATCCGGGCCAAAGTAGTACTGGTGGACATGCATGCTGAGGCTACGTCGGAGAAGATCTCCATGGGCTGGTACCTGGACGGGCGCGTTACAGCCGTGGTGGGCACGCACACCCACGTCCCGACCGCCGACGAGCGTGTACTACCCGGCGGTACCGCATATTTGACCGATGTCGGCATGACCGGGCCATACGATGGTGTGATCGGAGTGGAGAAACAGCAGGTGCTTGACCGTTTCCTCACCAGCATGCCGGCACGATTCGAGCCGGCGCGCGGGGATGTTCGCTTGTGCGCGGCGCTGATTGAGTGCGATGAGAAGACCGGGAAGGCGGTGGGGATTGAGAGGCTGACGTTGCGAAGCTGATCAAGACCCAGCGGTCAGCAATATGCAGCAAGCAATAAGCAATAGGCGGTAAGCAATAGGAAAATGAGCCGATGCGACGACTGCTGACCATAGCGACCGCGGCTTGGCTACTGGCCAGCGCCGGCGCCCAGGTCGCGGGTCCCGCGAGCCCTCCCAACCGCGCAGCTCAGAAGGCGTTCACTCGGGCCCTGAAGCTGTTCGATGCACACAAGACGCTGGAGGCCCTGGATCAGCTCGAAGAGGCCGCGCGGCTTGCTCCGGAGAACAAGGAATACGCCACCGCCCGGGAAACGGTGCGCCAGCAGGCGGTATACGAGCACCTGGAGCGGGGCAACAGGATGCTGGCCGAGGGCCGGCGGCTTTCCGCCCTGGCCGAGTACCGGGCGGCGCTGGAGCTTGATCCCAGCAACAGTTTCGCTCGATCGCAATTGGAAGGTGCGCTAACTCCCCTGCCGGCACCGGCCCGGGAAGCGCTGGAGGAAAGCGCGCAAGCGAAATCGCGAACGCTCCAGATTGTGGAAGAGTCGCGCGAGATCGAGATACGCCCGCAGCCGGGAACGCGCGACTTTCATTACCGCGGGGACACCCGCGGGATGCTGCTGGAGGTGGCGAGGGCTTTCGGGCTGCGCGCTGTATTCGACGAATCGGTGGAATCGCGGCCCGTCCGCTTCGATCTGGAGGGAGCGGATTTTGCGACCGCCATGTCTGTAGCCGGGCGTATGGCGCGAACGTTCTGGACCCCGCTCAACGAGTCCGAAATCCTCGTTATACGTGACACGCAGGAGAACCGGCGGCAGTTCGAGCGCATGTCGCTGTGCACCTTCTACCTGCCTGACGTGGCCGGCCCCGAACAGATGCAGGAACTGGTGGGCATGTTGCGCACCGTGCTGGAAATTCGTCTGATGCAGCCGAACCCGGGCCAGTCGCTGCTCACCATCCGGGCGCCCCAGGAGCAACTGGACGAAGCCACGCGCTTCCTGGAACAGTTGGGAAGCGGGCGGCCGCAGGTGATGCTGGATGTGAAAGTGTTCGAGGTGCGGCGCTCCGTGCTCCGCAACCTGGGTGTGAACCTGCCGTTGCAGTACACCATCTTCAACGTGCCTTCCGAGGCGCGGCAGTTGCTCTCCTCCCCCGGTTCGGGAAGCCTGATCGACCAGTTGATCGCTTCGGGAGGCATCAACCAAGCGAACGCAGCGGCGGTGGCGGCCCTGCTGGCGCAGCTCCAGGCGGCCCAATCTAGCGTATTCACGCAGCCCTTTGCGGTGTTTGGTGGCGGAATCACGCTGACGGGCATCACTGTGCCGCCCATCACCGCCAATTTCCTGCGCGAGTCCTCCGCCGTGCAGAGCCTGGAGCATGCCACGTTGCGTGCCGCTCAAGGCGACCCGGCAACCATGCGGATCGGGACGCGCTTCCCGATCCTGAACGCCACCTTTGCTCCCATCCTGAACTCACCGCAACTGGCCGCGGTGATCCAGGACCAGAGCTTTGTTCCTCCGGTACCGTCGTTCACGTACGAGGACCTGGGGCTCAACCTCAAGGTGACGCCGCGTGTTCAGGGGCAGAACGTACTGCTGGACGTGGAGTTGAACATCCGCGCGCTGGGCGAGCGCAGCTTCAACGGCGTGCCCGTGCTCAGTAATCGGGAATACAAAGGGAGCGTTACGGTGGCCAACGGCGAGACCGTGGCGGTGGCCGGCTTCGTGAGCGAGAGCGAGCAGAAGACGCTGCGCGGCATCCCGGGCGTGGCGCAGGCACCCATCCTGGGCTGGGCCACCAGCAATCGGCGCAAGGAATCGTCCGAGAACCAGTTGCTGGTTCTGGTGACGCCCTTCATCGTGCGCGAAAGCCGTCCTGACGCCCCTCGACCGTCGCCCGGGCAGTAGAGACGCGGGCTTACTTCACCGTGGATTCAAACTGTACCAGGGCCTTGAGTTTCTCGTAAGGAATGGCGCCGAGTTGCGTGACCTTGCGGCCGTTGATGAAGACAGTGGGTGTGGCGCTGACGCCCAGAGTCCGCCCCAGCTCCAGGGAGCCGGTCACACGGTGGTCCATCTCGGGGCTGGCCACACAGGCCCTGAGGGAGCTCGCGTCAGCGCCGGCCGCGACGGCGTAGGCGAAGAGCTTCTGCTCGGCGTTGGTCTCCGTGATCTCCGGCTGATGTTCGTAGACGTTCTCGACAAACTTCCAGAAGGCGGCGTCGCCTTCGTGGGCGACGCACTCGGACACCACGGCGGCGCGAAACGCCCATTTGTGAATGGCGGTCAGCGGAAAGTGCTGAAACACGAGGCGCGTGCTCGGGACGTCGGTAAGCAGCTTCTCGAGAATCGGGTGAGCCTGGCGGCAGCTCGGGCACTGCAGATCCTCGAAGGCCACGATGGTGACGGCGGCATTGGCTGGACCGCGTGAGCGGCCTCGGGCGCGTTGCGCCAGTTGGCCGCGAATGCCGGCAAAGGGATCGGCGCCGAAGGGCATGGCCTCGCCCAGGATTGCGTTGCGGCCGTCGGGAGTCACATAGAGGCGGGAGACGGTCGGCTGATTGCCGACGCGGACCACGATCTCCGCAACGCTGGGAATGGTGGAAGCCTTGATCTCCACGACCTGCCAGGTCACGGCCGGGTCGTACCCGAACATCCGCTTCATGAAAGCGTTGACCGTTTCCGTGCTGGGCAGACCGGGCGAAGGAGCGGATGCCTTCTGGGCCACCGCTAGGCCGACCAGCCCAAACGCCAGGACCAGCAATAAGAAGCGACGCATGAGGACCTCTCCTTAGGGCGCGAGGCGGTTGTATTTCTTTAGCACTTCACGAAGGCGGTCATGCGGAAGCGCGATGACTTTGCGGTTGTCGGCTCCGGTCATCGTTTCAGCCGCGACCAAAGCATTGATGATGGCTTCTTCCGTGGCTTCGACGGTAGCGGCAAAGAGAGGATTCATGCGGTCATTGGGCAGCATGGTGAGCTGTCGCAAGCCCTTGGGATCGGCGGCGCCAGGGTTGGCGGTAGAGAACGCTATGAAAATGTCTCCGGAGCCGTTGCCCGAGATGCTGCCGTTGCGCGCCATACCCAGTGACGCCCGTCGAGCCAGACGCTTGAGTTGATGCGGGAGCAAGGGAGCGTCGGTGGCGACCACGATGATGATCGAACCGGTTTCGTCTTCGTAGGCCGGGTGTTCGGGAATCTCGCGTCCTACGGGAACGCCGGCAATGCGAAGCTGGGGGCGGAGCCCGTAATTGCACTGAACCAGCACTCCGACGGTGTAGCCTCCCGCTTTCGCGTCCAGCTTGCGCGACGCCGTCCCAATACCGCCCTTGAACTCGTGGCAGATCATGCCGGTCCCGCCACCCGCGTTGCCCTCCGCCATGGGGCCCGAACGGGCGCCGTCCAGGGCTTCATCCACATGCTCAGGTTTTACGTGGAATCCATTGATATCGTTCAGGTGACCGTCCCAGGTTTCAGCAACGACGGGAAGTGACCAGGAGCCGGTTGCAGGGTGCAGACGTCCTTGACGGACGTGCCAGGCAATGGTGGCATCGCGGGCGACGCCCACGCTGTGGGTGTTGGTGATGACCACGGGTCCTTCCATGAATCCCGACTCCTCCACCCAGGTGGTGCCGGTCATCTCGCCGTTGCCGTTCAGGGAAAACCAGCCGGCGAAAACCAGATCATCACTCTGGCGGCCTCGGGGCAACACTGCGGTTACTCCGGTGCGCACCGGACCCTTGCCGCGCTCCAGCTTCCCTTCTCCGCGGATGATGGTGCTGTGCCCGACCTCGACACCGGCCACGTCGGTGATGGCGTTAAGCGGGCCCGGGGTTCCGTCGAAGGGCACGCCCAGATCGCGGGCGCGGGGTTTGGTTTGGGCAGCGAGTGAGGCCGAGAGGCACAGAACCACAGCAAGGATATTCTTCACGGGTAGCTCCCCCAAGATTCTTTCAACGCAGAAACGCGGAGACGCAGAGATTTAACCACAACGGACGGGGAGGTCGCACGGCCGTCACAGTTCGGACTTCTGGGCAATGGGAAAGCGACGGCCCACGCCGAAGGCCTTCTCGGAAATCTTGAGGCCGGGCGCAGCCTGCTGACGTTTGTATTCGGCGCGATCCACCATGCGGATCACGGAACGCACCAGGGAAAGGTTGAAGTCGCGCTGGTCAGCGATCTGCTCGGCGGTCTTGCCGTCCTCTACGTAGCCTTCGAGGATGGCGTCGAGGACATCGTAGGGCGGGAGGCTGTCGGTATCTTTCTGGCCAGGTCGCAATTCAGCCGAGGGCGGCTTGTCGAGCGTGGACTGCGGGATCACTGCACGGCGCGAGTTCGCATACCGGCTGAGCCGGTAGACCTGGGTCTTGGGCACATCCGAAAGGACAGCCAAGCCACCCACCATGTCGCCGTAGAGAGTGCAGTAGCCCACTCCGAGTTCCGATTTATTGCCCGTGGAGAGAACCAGCGAGCCGAACTTGTTGGAGAGCGCCATGAGCAGCGCGCCGCGGATGCGGGACTGGATGTTTTCTTCCGTGGCGTCCTCCGGCCGGCCGGCAAAGACGGGCCGCAGCGCGCTGCGATAGGTGTCGAAGATCTCGCTGATGGGAATGAGTTCGAAACGAATGCCGAGATTCGACGCCAGAGCGCGGGCGTCGTCCACGCTGCCGGGCGAGGAATACTGACCGGGCATGCCGATTCCCATCACGTTGGCTGCGCCCAGAGCGTCCACGGCGATGGCGGCGGTGAGCGCGGAATCAATGCCTCCGCTGAGCCCAACGATCACGCTCTTGAACCTGCACTTGTGCACGTAGTCGCGCGTGCCCAGCACCAGAGCGGCATAGGCGCTCGGGTCGTCGCCTTCGACTTGCGGGTGAATCTCGCCGTTGAGCGTGTCGGAATCGAAGAAAACCAGGTCCTCCTCGAAGGACTTGGCCCGCGCCACTACGCGGCCGTCGGGTGCGAGGGCCAGGCTGGAGCCGTCGAACACCAGGCTGTCGTTGCCGCCCACCTGATTGACGTAAACCACGGGCCGCTGATGGCGGCGGGCCAGCGCGCGTAGCATCTCCAGTCGCAGTCCGCGCTTGTCAATGGTGTACGGCGAAGAAGAGATGTTGAGCAGAATGGCGCTGCCCTGCGCCACCAGTTCGGCAACGGGATCGCGTTCGTAGAGCGGCTTGGTCCAGAAGTTTTTGTCGTTCCATACATCTTCGCAGATGGTGATGCCAAGCTGTGCGCCGCCGAAGGCAAACACGTGCTGCGATTGCGCCGGCTGGAAGTAACGCGACTCGTCGAAGACGTCGTAGGTGGGCAGTAGCATCTTGCGC